>NZ_NCFJ01000453.1:0-2005 GCF_002281105.1 Polynucleobacter sp. 35-46-11 | reverse complement strand
TTAGCAAGCACCCTGAGCCATGGACGTTTTACGGGTTACTCTGCTGGTGCGAACCCTTCGGGATTAGTTCATCCTTACGCCATCGAAATGGCTAAAGCGATGGGGTATCCCACCCAACTCTTGAGGAGTAAAAGCTGGGATGAGTTTGGTAGAGAGGGTGCCCCAAAGATGGATTTCATTATTACCTTATGCGACACGGCGATGGGTGAGGATTGCCCATATTGGCCTGGGCACCCATCCACTGCTCACTGGGGATTTCCGGACCCAGCCTCCATTGAAGCAAGCGATGTTAAGGCAATGCTGTTCGCTTTTAAACAGATCGAGATTGGTCTACGGAACCGAATTGAGTTGTTGATGGATCTCCCCATTGAGACGCTCGATAGATTGGAGATTAAGGAGCAACTTCATAATATTCACTATAGAAGCAAGTTTCTATAGGGGTAGGGCTAGCTTCCCAGAATTACTGCAATAATAAATCCAGCACTTCTTGACATGAATGATGCTCTTTAACTTATAAATTCTGTCATAAATATCCTATACGGTATGAGTATGGAATATAAGAAGAAGCGACTCATACTAAAGCTACATCGATTTATAAAAAGAATCATCCCTCATTTTCTACTCGAATTTAAGATAGGTTCATCTAATTCTACGCAGCCAATTGGGTGCTCGGGACTAGATGACTCACCTATTGCTGGCGAGTGTGAAGCGCAGCAAATCACTGTTGATTTACCAGTACAAAGCAAAGAGGATTTAACCCCGCTTGAGGTAAACCCCTTAGATGGTGGGACAAAATCTACTGCGCCAGAGACTCGATATTTTTATATTGTTGATGGAGATCATTCGCGAAGAATTGCATACACCGTATCTGGTGATATGCATGGATCACATGTTCTATTGTGCCTGCCTGGACTACTTGAAACTAAAGCTGCTTTTCAGATTCTGCACGCCTATTTCTTAAAGTTTTCTGGATGCAAGGTAATTAGCATAGACTTGCCAGGAAGGGGTGAATCTGACCGCATCAGTAAATTTGAGTTCTATAAGATGTCACTCTATTTGTCTGATATTAGAAGGTTTGTAGAGGCAATTATTGTGAATGACATCGGGAAGCCCCCAAAAATTACCGTTCTTGGAACGAGTATGGGCGGGGTTTTAGCAATGTATTTGACCCAACTATTTCCAAAGAATATTACTGAAATTGTTCTTAATGATATTGCTTTAACTGTAAATTGGACCTCTCTTTATGCTTTATATAAATCCATGAAGCATGAACTGGGTTACCGTGAAACAAGACAACTTGCTCAAGAGTTACAGGTCGATATAAAAACAATTTCGGATGTTCAGTTACCAGGCCATTTTGATTTATCTTATCGAGCTGATATCTGGGGCATGAACTTTCATGAGGCTCTTGAGGGGTATAAAGGGAAAGTTGCTCTCATCTATGGGGCAGATTCTGAGATCTGTACGCAAAGGCGAGTAGATGATGCCATGAAAGTAATTCCCAGCTTGAGTACCTTAAAAGTAAATGGTGCAGGTCATCCTGCACCATTTAATCTCATCGTTTGTGAATTTATTCAGTCTGAAATGGGGGTATAGATGGAGGCTGTGGCAAATCAAATTGATCACTTGTATGAAGAATAGGGGTCTTTAAGTTCCTTAACTTCAATCTGGCCAAATATGAAAGACTCTGAACTAATCAGTTTCCATTCTAGATCTTGGTAAGCATCCTGATAGGTGCCAGAAAATTTTCTTGAAATGCCATAAAAAATGTCCGTGAGCTCTTGCTCCGTCTCTTCAGGCACTGTTTCTGAGAAATATATGACTTTCTCCGCATTGTAGGTATTGCTAATGCTTGCCCCTTTGATATCGGCTATACAAATTCCAATCTCTGGTCGATAGCTCGTCAGAAAGGTGGGCTTATATTTGGTTAATAGCGAGCCTAGCTTCCACACTAACCCACACTTAATTTCCATATTATCTTTTTGAAAAATTTCTCTTTCAACGA
>NZ_NCFJ01000452.1:0-2012 GCF_002281105.1 Polynucleobacter sp. 35-46-11 | reverse complement strand
GGTTTCCGCAAGAACCCGCGCAAACACGCGGGAACTGTAGCCATCAGACGAAAAAAAGCCCCAACTGAGAACAGTTGGGGCTTCAATAGTGGTGGTGGGGCCGCACCCCCTCTCAAACCCAGCAAACTGGGCTCGTTTTAGCTGCCAATGGCTGCTGCGAAAAAATGCGGAATCCACAAGCCTCGCTGGCGAGTTTATCAGAGGGAGATCATCCGACCTTTCGCAGGCACCAGGTTCAATTTCAAATCCGCATTCAACACTTGAACCGCCGTCCGCATTTTTTACCCAATAACCTGGCTTTGGGACGAAAACACACCTTCATGGAGCGCCGCCAACTCTTGCGAAGGAGACCCGTGGACACCAAATATCTGGGGCTAAGACAACAGGCAAGGTGATCAAGACTGCGTTCTTGCACTTTCCGGATTGTTGGTTTACAATTTCATTACGAAACTACATTTTTGTAAACCACTCAAGGCACATCATGTTCAACACTCGACTCCACCGAGCTCGTAAGGCTGCAGGGCTTTCCCTGCGGGATCTTGGTGAGCGTGTGGGGGTGTCTCATGCCTCTATAAAAAAGTACGAAGACGGTGATGCAATGCCGTCGTCAGACATCCTGCTTCATTTAGCACGGGCCCTGCAGGTGCGCACGGAATACTTTTTCCGCCCAGCCCCCGTCGTGTTGGAGGGCATTGAATACCGCAAGCGCAGCTCCCTCCCCAAAAAGCGGTTGGATGCGATTACCCATGAAGTCCTTGATCAAATTGAACGCCGTATCGAACTAGAGAACCTGTTTCCAAAGTCTCCAGTAAAGTCATTTGCACCTGTTGAAGAGGTCAATGACCAAATGACGTCGATGGATCAGATCGAGGATGTTGCCGATCGGGTCCGCAGCGCATGGAACCTCGGTTTTGATCCTATCCCGGATTTGATCGACGTTCTCGAGACAAACGGTATCCGTGTCTTCATGATTGAGGCCGACACCGAAAATAAATTCGACGGCCTTGCGGCTCGTGTAAGTGGCATGCCGATTGTGGTCGTGGGTCGATACTGGCCCGGCGATCGTCAACGCTTTACCTTAGCCCATGAACTTGGACACCTGATGCTGGAAGGACGTCTTGCTCAAGACCTAGATGAGGAAAAGGCATGCAACCGTTTCGCAGGTGCATTCCTTTTCCCACGGGAGTCTGTGCGACAGGAACTTGGCGGTCACCGCAATGCAATCGAACTCAAGGAGCTCGGACTGCTTAAAGAAGAGTTCGGGCTGTCAATGGCCGGAATTCTCTATCGCGCCCGCGACCTTGACATCATTTCACATGCCTATCGTGAAGATCAAGCAAAACTGTTTCGCATCAAGGGTTGGTTCCGAAAAGAACCGGGGCAAGACTACCCAGCAGAAAAGGCACACATATTCGAGCAACTGGTGTTCCACGCCTTGGCTGAGGATTACATCGGCGAATCAAAAGCTGCAGAGCTGATGAATATGCCATTGCAACAGTTCCGGCGCGTCCGCTCCATGGAGGGCGGCGATGCTGCTCCTAATAAGTGATGCCAACATATTGATGGACGTTGAAGTCGGTGACCTTGTGGCACCGATGTTCAGCTTGGGCTACGAATTTGCCGTGCCCAACGTCCTCTACTATGAAGAACTGGAGGATCAGCATGCACATCTGCTGGACATGGGGCTGCAGGTCCGCACTTTGACAGACAAGGGGGTCGGACGCGTCCAGTCACTGAGTCAGACCTACTCCAGACCCGGTCGCAATGACTTGTTCGCTCTGGCATTGGCCGAATCGGAACAATGCCCCCTGTTAACTGGCGATGCAGCTCTTAGATCCGCGGCCGAATCAGAAAATGTCGTGGTCATGGGAACGGTCTGGCTGGTTTCCGAAATGGTGCGTCAGCAGCGCATCACGGTCACCGTCGCGAGGGCGGCGCTTCACAGGATGCGTGTCAACGGTCGCAGACTGCCGTGGGATGCGGCCGAGAAGGTGCTGAATGAACTTGAAACT
>NZ_NCFJ01000451.1:0-2016 GCF_002281105.1 Polynucleobacter sp. 35-46-11 | reverse complement strand
CACGGAGTTCTTTCAATAGGGTATCAATCTTCTCTTTACTCATGAAACTACACATGCGCTTGTCATTGACGAGCATTACTGGAGAATCTCCACACGCTCCCATACACTCACCCTCTTTCAGGGTAAAAGTTCCGCATGGGGTGGTTTCGTTGTAACCAATACCGAGAGTTTCTTTTAAGTATGTAGCCGCTGTTTCGCCGTGAGTTAACTGGCAAGGTAGATTTGTACAAATTACTAATTTGTACTTACCAATCGGTTTGGTGTTGTACATATTGTAGAAAGTAGCCACTTCATCAACTGCAATCGTTGGCATTTCTAAAATTTGAGCAACTGTAGCAATCACCTCTGGTGACACCCAACCTACTTCAGTTTGGGCAGCAATCAATGAGGCCATCACTGCAGATTGTTTTTGGTCTGGAGGATATTTCGCGACATTGCGCGCAATATCTGCGAGCGTTTTGTCTGAAAGTTGAAGAGTTGTTGTCATGAATTCATCCTTGGCGCGCTGTTTTAGCGGTCAATCTCCCCGAACACGATATCTTGGGTACCAATAATGGTTACAGCATCAGCCAACATGTGGCCACGTGACATCTCATCCATCGCAGATAAATGTACGAATCCTGGTGCACGAATTTTCATGCGGTATGGTTTATTGGCGCCATCAGAAATCAAATAGATACCAAACTCACCTTTTGGATGCTCAACCGCAGAGTAAGCCTCGCCATCAGGAACGTGCATACCTTCAGTAAAGAGTTTGAAGTGATGAATCAGCTCTTCCATATTGGTCTTCATATCTACACGCTTTGGTGGAGATACTTTATGGTTGTCACTCATGACGGGGCCATCGTTTGCCTTGAGCCAAGCTACACATTGCTTGATGATGCGATTCGATTGACGCATTTCTTCCATGCGAACTAAATAGCGATCATAAGAGTCACCATTCACACCAACAGGAATATCAAAGTCAAGTTTGTCGTAAGTTTCGTAAGGTTGTTTTTTACGTAAATCCCACTCAATACCGGAGCCACGCAACATAGGCCCTGTGAAGCCGAGCTGCAAAGCGCGCTCAGGAGTTACAACGCCAATACCAACTAAACGCTGCTTCCAAATACGATTATCAGTAAGGAGATTGCAATACTCATCTACATTGGCATCAAAGCGGCCGGAGAAGTCTTCAATGAAATCGAGCAGTGAACCACTACGACTTTCATTTAAACGCTTGATTGCAGAAGTGCTACGAATCTTAGACTTAGAGTATTGCGCCATCTGCGTTGGCAGGTCACGATAGACTCCACCTGGACGGTAATAAGCAGCATGCATACGAGCACCAGAAACGGCTTCGTACATATCAAAAATATCTTCACGATCACGGAAGGCATACAAGAACACGGCCATCGCGCCAACGTCTAAACCATGACAACCAATCCACAAGAGGTGATTGAGTAAGCGAGTTAACTCGTCATACATCACGCGGATGTATTGAGCACGCAATGGAACGTCTACCTGAAGCAACTTTTCAATTGCCATCACGTAAGCATGTTCGTTAGCCATCATCGAGACATAGTCCAAACGATCCATATAAGGAACGTTTTGAATCCAAGTACGCGTCTCAGCTAATTTTTCTGTAGCGCGATGCAATAAACCAATGTGCGGATCAGCACGCTGAATTACCTCGCCATCAAGCTCCAGTACTAAACGCAATACGCCGTGAGCCGCAGGATGCTGAGGACCAAAATTGAGGGTGTAGTTCTTAATTTGTGCCATGACTTAGACCGGACCTCCGTACTGCTCTTCACGCACGATACGCGGTGTAATTTCACGCGCTTCAATCGTGACTGGCTGATACACCACACGCTTCAACTCTGGGTCATAGCGCATTTCTACGTTGCCAGAGATTGGGAAATCTTTTCTAAATGGATGGCCGATGAAACCATAATCGGTCAAGATACGACGCAAGTCTTCATGACCATCAAACAAGATGCCGTAGAGGTCAAACGCTTCACGTTCAAACCAGTT
>NZ_NCFJ01000450.1:0-2027 GCF_002281105.1 Polynucleobacter sp. 35-46-11 | reverse complement strand
GTCTATATTCCCAGACAAGGTACCAGCTTCTTTTATGAAGGCAAGAGAATTTCTCAAATTCAAGGTACTGATTTTGCGAAAGCTTTCTTTGGTATTTGGTTAGATTCCAAAACCAGTGCACCAAAGCTCAGAGCAGAATTATTAGGGCAGGGTTGCCCACCACCACTTATTTCAGGAGCATGCTAATGCGCAATATCAATTTCTATTCAAAGTTGTTGAGCATTTTTTTAATTGCACTCGGATTATTCGGCTGCTCTTCACCTTCAGTAACGCAGTACGCTAAGGAGAAACCCAATCTAGATCTCAGCGAATACTTCAATGGCACGATTGATGCCTATGGCATCTTTACCGACCGCAGTGGCGAGGTTAAAAAACGGTTTACTGTGCTCCTGGTAGCAGACTGGAAAGTCGTCGATGGTAAAAAAGTCGGCACCCTCGATGAGAGCTTTGAATATTCCGATGGCACTAAGCAAAAGCGTATCTGGACTTTGACGGAAATCGCCCCTGGTAAATATATTGGTAGGGCAGATGATGTTGTGGGTGATGCCTTGGGCGAATCAGCAGGCAATGCCCTCAATTGGGCTTACACCTTGGCATTGCCAGTAGATGGCACGATTTACCATGTTCAATTTAATGATTGGATGTACCTTGTAACACCTAAGGTCATGCTGAATAAAGCCAAGATGAGTAAATTTGGAATTGATCTTGGCGAGGTTACTCTGAGCTTTTACAAGCGCTAAGCAGAGCAATTAGCAAGGATAGAGAGTTGAAGAAGCTTGTTTTGATTCTGGGTGATCAGTTAGATATCAATAGCCCATTAATAAAAAAACTCAATTCCAAGACTGATCAGGTGGTCATGATTGAGTCTGCAGATGAGGCTCAGTATGTTTGGTCTCATAAGGCAAAAATTGCTTTGTTTTTATCAGCCATGCGCCACTTTGCTAAGCAGCTAGAAGAACTTGGTATTCCACTGCAATATATTAAGCAGTCTCCCCAATCCATTGGTGACACGCTACGAGCCATTATTGAAAGAGATAAATTTACCAACTTAGTATGTCTTGAGCCTGGTGAATATCGACTCAAGTGTGAGATTGAAGCATTAGCTTCTGAATTAAACATCCACTTAGAAATGCAAGAAGACCCCCATTTTTATTGCTCACGCCATGAGTTTGAGAATTGGGTTGCCGGCAAAAAAGAATTGCGTCTGGAATATTTTTATCGGCTCATGCGAAAGACCCACAATATTTTGGTCGATAAGGAGGGTAACCCTGAGGGTGGGCAATGGAATTTCGATCGAGACAATCGCAAGCCCTTTCCCAAGAAAGGCCCAGGTCTCATTCCGCCTCCAGAATTATTTGAACCAGATGCGATTACTAAGGGAGTATTGGCTGAGGTGGAGGAGCGTTACCCAGAGCATCCTGGATCGCTGACTCACTTTCAATGGCCGGTAACTCGCCAACAAGCACTTCAAGCGCTTGAGGGATTTGTGGAGCACCGCTTAGCGACCTTTGGCATTTATGAAGATGCGATGTGGACAGATACACCTTTTGGTTGGCACTCGCTGTTGTCAAGTTCACTGAATCTAAAGTTACTCAATCCAAGAGAAGTCATTGATGCTGTTTTAGTAACTTGGAAAAAGTATGACTTGGAGCTGGCTACTGTAGAGGGATTTATTCGTCAGATTCTAGGTTGGCGAGAATTTGTGCGTGGCATGTATTACCTCGATATGCCCCAAATGGCTGAAGATAACTTTTATGACCATCGCAATGCATTACCTGCTTGGTATTGGACTGGCAATACAAAGATGAAATGTATGCAGGAGTCGATAGGTCAAACGCTACAGTACGGTTATGCCCATCATATTCAGCGCTTGATGGTGACTGGTAACTTCGCCTTGCTCGCAGAAATTCTTCCAAAAGAGGTGTGCGATTGGTATCTAGCTATTTATATTGATGCGATTGAGTGGGTAGAGTTACCCAATACAGCGGGAATGGCTTTATTTGCGAGTGGTGGTCGCTTTACCAGTA
>NZ_NCFJ01000449.1:1890-3918 GCF_002281105.1 Polynucleobacter sp. 35-46-11 | reverse complement strand
AGCGGTCTGAGCATCTCTAGTCTCATTCAACCAATTCTGCGCTTTGCGGCGCCACTCATTGTCATTATTGCCCTATTAGCCCTTTTTGTTTGGCCTTGGGCCAATCGCGAATCCACCATCATCAGCCAACGCTTTCAGCAACGCAGTGATGTCTCCATGGTTGCCGCAGGTCAATTTAGAGAATCAGCCAAAGCGGAGCGGGTATTTTTTATTGAAGAGTTGGATGTCGATAAAAGTGAAGTAAAAAATATCTTTGCCGCAGAAACCAAAAATGGGCGGCTCAGTGTTGCAGTTGCAGCCACTGGATTCATGGAGAACGCAGAGGGAGGCGGAAAATCGATTGTGCTAAATAATGGCCGTCGTTACGAAGGACTCCCAACGCAACCGGATTTCAGGATTTTAGAATTTGCTGAGTACAGCACCCAAATTCATAGCAAAAGTGCACTTGATCCAGCACCGCGCGATCGTGAAAAAACAGTCATGGAACTGCTAAATGATCCTGATCCGATCGCAATGAATCCGAATTATGCTGAATTACTTTGGCGAATTGGATTGCCATTGATGGCCTTAGGCTTAGTACTCATTGCCATCCCGCTTGCCTACGTCAACCCAAGACTAGGTAACTACACTGCGATGTTTTATGCCGTGCTGATTTACCTAATTTATAGCAATCTGTTGAACCTCACTCAAAACTTTGTTTCACAAGGCAAGGTAAATGTTTTTGTAGCGGCTTGGCCCATACATGTCCTAGCCTTTGGCATTGCTTTTGTACTGATTCGAAACCGCATCAACCCCTCGTTGAAATGGTGGCGCCGTCAGCTCCCCTCATTCTTGGCCAATAGATTAAATATCTATTCCCCTACATATTTGAACGCTACTTAGCTAGGCAGATCTATGCTGCTTTTGGCTTCATCCTATTTGCCTTGGTGGCACTATTTTTATTCTTTGACATTTTAAGTGAGCTTGGTTCTGTAAAAGGTCAATACACCCTGCCACTAGCCCTCCTACATGTTGTTTTGAAAGCGCCAAGTCGGATTTCCGAGATCATTCCTATTGCCGGTTTGATTGGAAGTATTTACGTATTTGCGATGCTAGCAAGTCAATCCGAATTCACAATCTTGAGGATTGCTGGATTGGACATGCGTAGAGGTTTAATCACCCTAGCTAAGATTTCATTACCTCTAGTTATTTTGACGCTCGTTATGAGCGAGTGGCTAGGACCCTATACCGAGAATCTGTCAGAGAAGATTCGTATGAAAGCTTTGGGTTCATCGTATAGCTCCCAATTTAAGACCGGAGTATGGGTGAAAGATCGCTTACGCGATGAAGATGGTAGTGGCCCAGTGAGGCCTGGAGTCCGCTATGTCAACGTTGGCAAAATTGAACAAGACAATGAAATAAAAAATATTCGCATGTACGAGTTCGATGATGCCTACCGCTTGCTCTCCATTCGAAGTGCAGCTTCGGGACGCTTTGATCAAACTGGAACATGGATCCTGGATGACGTTACAGAAACTCGCTTCAAAGAAACCAAACAGACCGATCCACTCAACCCAGTCTATTCGGCGCAAACTTTTATCCACCCAATCGTGAGTCTAGAGTCTGAAGTCACACCACAAATTCTGAGCGTGCTTTTAGTGAGTCCAGAAAAAATGTCGATCTTTAGTTTGGGTCGATTTATTTCCCATTTGAGAGATAACAAACAAGATGCGCAGAGGCACTCCATTGCGTTCTGGAAAAAAGTAATCTACCCATTTACGATCTTTGTCATGCTGACATTAGCCCTGCCATTTGCTTACCTTAAGGTGCGCGCAGGCAGTGTCGGTATTAAAGTATTTGGCGGCATCATGCTGGGAATGAGCTTTCAGCTTTTTAACTCGCTCTTCTCGAATGTAGGCCTTTTGGGGTCTTGGCCCGCGCTGCTTACCGCATTAACACCCCCATTGTTGTATTTCATTTTGGCGATTGTGGGTTTACGTTGGGTATCTAGATCTTAATACCAAAAAATCATATAGAATCTTATTGATA
>NZ_NCFJ01000449.1:0-1845 GCF_002281105.1 Polynucleobacter sp. 35-46-11 | reverse complement strand
ATATCTCCTTTGATATAAAGAATGGGATCCATATGAATTTGCACCAATTTCGTTTTGTCCGCGAAGCCGTAAGACAAAACTTCAATCTGACTTCCGCAGCCAAAGCACTTTTTACCTCTCAACCTGGAGTTTCCAAGGCCATTATTGAGCTGGAAGATGAGCTGGGTGTTGAGGTATTTCGTCGCCACGGCAAAAGGATCCGCTCACTTACCGAGCCGGGCAAAAGAATTCTTGCCTCGATTGAGCGCATTCTGGATGAAGTGGAAACCCTCAGAAGAGTTGGTAAAGACTTTGCCAGTCAGGATCAGGGTAACTTTGTGATTGCCACCACACATACTCAAGCTCGCTATGCCTTACCCAAAGTACTTACCGAATTTACCAAACGCTTCCCAAAGGTTCGGGTCAGCATTCAACAGGGAAGCCCAGGGCAAATTGCAGAGCTACTCATTCATGATCGCGCTGACATCGCAATAGCAACCGAAGGTATTGCCAATACTCCTGGCGTCCTTGCGCTTCCAGGCTACCAATGGCAACACGTAGTCATGGTGCCGCTGAGTCACCCCCTCCTCAATCAGTCAACCATCACCTTGGAAGAAATTGCCAAGTATCCACTCATCACATACGACAGAGCATTTGCAGGCCGCAGCAAGATTGATGCCGCATTTGCGCAACGTAATCTCAGCCCCGATATTATTTTGGAAGCGATTGATGCGGATGTGATCAAGACCTATGTTGAAACTGGAATGGGTGTCGGGATTGTTGCTGGCTTAGCTTATGACGCCGATAGAGATCGTAATCTCCGAGTCATTCCAGTTGGGCACTTGTTTGGTAACAATGTGACGCATCTGGGCGTTAAGCAAGGGGCCTACCTGCGCTCTTTTGTATACACCTTCATTGAACTATTCTCACCAACCCTCACCAAGAAAATTGTGGAGCAAGCGATGAATAGCGAGTCAGAAACCTATGAAATTTAAGCCAAAAGCCGAGCACACCACTTCGTGCTAATCTTTGCGATGAGACTTTATATTTCCTTACAACAAAAAATGTACCCTTCATGAAAAATCATCTGATATCCCTTTTTAAACAATGTGCAGTTTTTCTAATGCTGGCCGGCTCGGGCCTTGCATTTGCGCAAACCCCTTATCCAAATAAGCCCGTAAAGCTGGTAGTGCCTTTTCCTCCTGGCGGACTGATCGATAACGTTGCCCGCCTCATTACTCCAGCGCTTTCAACAGATCTTGGGCAAGCTATTGTTGTAGAAAACAAGCCTGGCGCAGGCGGCAATCTGGGTGCCGCAGAGGTTGCAAAAGCAAGTCCCGATGGATACACACTTCTCATGGCATCCCCGCCACTCTCTATTAGTCCAGCAATTTATAAAACACTGCCTTACAGCCCCAGCAGCATTGAACCGATTGCTATTTTTGGGCAGTTGCCGAATGTGCTTTTAGTAAATCCTGACTCCGGAATTAATTCAGTAGCTGAATTAGTAAAACGCGCAAAACAGTCTCCAGGTAAGATGAATTATGGCTCTAACGGCAATGGCACCTCACTGAACCTCAGCGCCGAGATGCTGAAAAGTCAAGCCGGCATTTTTGTAGTTCACATTCCCTACAGAGGTTCATCCTTAGCGAATGTAGCTCTAGTATCTAAAGATATCGATTTTATGTTTGACAACCTTCCCTCTGCGCTTGGCTTAATTAAAAGCGGCAAGTTGAAAGCGCTTGCTGTTACCAGCACCACTAGAAATCCTGCGCTTCCCCAGGTCCCAACAATGCAAGAAGCGGGCTTTCCGAACTTTCAGGTTACAGCTTATTTCGGTATTGCTGCACCAAAAGGTTTACCAGC
>NZ_NCFJ01000448.1:0-2029 GCF_002281105.1 Polynucleobacter sp. 35-46-11 | reverse complement strand
AACTTGAGAGCTGAGATATTTTCGCTAGCAAGAGCGCTTGCTGCATTGTTGGAATTGAGCTTCTTCTCAACTGCTGTCGTGCTGTTCTGAAGATCACCCAAAAGCTCTGGACTGATAGTGAGCAAGTCGCATCCTGCTAGCTCTAGGATTTGGCTGGTGTTGCGAAAGCTGGCCCCCATGATTTCAGTGGTAATGCCGAAATGTTTGTAATAGTGGAAGATACGCTTGACCGAGGTGACGCCAGGATCATTCGCACCGCCATTATTGACATCACTCCAGCTGCTACCCAGTTTGGCTTTGTACCAATCGGTAATACGCCCTACAAATGGTGAAATCAATTTAGCATTCACTGCACCACAGGCAGCAGCTTGCACCAAAGAAAAAAGCAGCGTCATATTGCAGTGAATGCCCTCGGCTTCCAAAGCTTTAGCTGCCTGAATCCCTTCCCATGTACCTGCTAGTTTGATTAAGACACGCTGACGATCGATCCCGTGAGATTCATACAGTGCAATCAGATGCCGTGCTTTGTTAATGGTTGCCTGAGTATCAAAAGAAAGGCGGGCATCTACTTCAGTTGAAACCCGTCCTGGAACAATCTTTAAAATTTCAAGGCCAAAAGCCACTAGGATGTGGTCGACTAAATCGACTGGTTTCATACTAGGGTGGGCTGATTTAACTTGGTTTACCAAGGCCTGATAGTTGGCTTGCTGTGCTGCCTTGAGTATCAGGGATGGATTGGTTGTTGCATCTTGGGGCTGGTATTCCTGCATGCGCTCAAAGTCGCCGGTATCGGCTACGACTGTAGTCAGTTGCTTTAGTTGGCTCAGCGCGGTAAGGGAGGAGGTCATGTGGATCTTGAATGTTCTTATTTAATTAATCAGTAAAGCGGATTGAATATCATATGATAGATGCATAAATAAGGCTGTTCCAGTTTAGATAAGGATATCGGGCAAGATCATGAATCAAGATCAACTAAAGCAATTGGTGGGTGAGGCGGCGCGGGATGAGGTATTAAAGCTGCCTGCCGGCCAGATCATAGGTGTTGGGACTGGCTCCACCGCTAATTGTTTTATTGATGCTTTGGCGCCGCATAAGGGGCATTTTGCAGGAACGGTATCGAGTTCTAATGCTACAACTGAGCGCTTGTTAAAGCACGGTTTTAAGGTTTTAGATCCGAATGATGTAGATCTGTTGCCCGCCTATGTTGACGGCGCAGATGAGATCGATCCTGCTGGGTACATGATTAAGGGCGGTGGCGGTGCCTTGACCCGCGAAAAGATTATTGCCTCGATGGCAAAGCAATTCATTTGTATCTGCGATTCATCTAAACAAGTCCCAGTCTTGGGAAGCTTCGCATTGCCGGTGGAGATCATCCCTTTATCCAAAGCTATCGTTACTCAGGAGTTGGCTAAGTTAGGGGGTTCAGTCTCGCTCAGAATGTCAAAGGAAACTCGTGCCGACTTGGGACAGACACCTAGCCAGCCATATGTGACAGATAACGGTGGTTGGATTTTAGATATTGCTGGCTTAAAGATCACCAATCCACTCGCGCTAGAAGCGCAAATCAATCAAATTGCTGGCGTGATTACTGTAGGCCTGTTTGCCAAAGAGAAAGCCGATATCTTATTGGTGAGCAATGCGTCAGGCGTAAGCCGCCTAGTTTTGTAGCCTAAATGAATTATTTAGACTCATCTGCAGGCGGTACATAGCCCTGAGCTGTATCGGCACCACCCTCAAAGAAGTATTTTTCAACTTGTTTGAGCAAATATTGACGAGCACGAGGATCGGCCATATTGAGGCGATTCTCATTAATCAGCATAGTTTGTTGCTTTAACCAAGCCGCCCAAGCTTCTTTAGAAACTTGGTTCCAAATCTTTTTGCCTAGCTCGCCTGGCAGTGGAGCAAAGTCCATACCTTCAGCTTCTTTGTTGAGTTTGATGCATTGAACCATGCGTGCCATTTGTAATGCCTTTCAAATACGATGTACTAAATAAAAAAATGTATACCAAGGAAAGCTATAAAAGCTTAT
>NZ_NCFJ01000447.1:0-2032 GCF_002281105.1 Polynucleobacter sp. 35-46-11 | reverse complement strand
ATATCCGCATCTTCAAAAACAATAAATGGTGCATGGCCACCAAGTTCGAGGGCTAATTTTTTTACAGTAGGTGCGCACTGAGCCATCAAAATACGGCCTACTTCTGTAGATCCAGTAAATGATAGATGACGAACTACGGGTGAGGCGCACAGTGTTTTACCAATCGCAATAGATTGCTCGGCATCTGCCGTCAGAATGTTGATTACACCTGCTGGTACGCCAGCACGTTGTGCAAGTTCAGCCAAGGCAAGAGCCGATAGTGGAGTTAGTTCGGCGGGTTTAATAACAATAGTGCAACCGGCTGCCATTGCTGGCGCAATCTTGCGGGTAATCATGGCAATCGGAAAGTTCCACGGAGTAATTGCTACGCAGACACCAATCGGCTGCTTCATCACGATGAGACGTTTATCGCTCCAGGTTGTGCTTGGAATAGAGCCTGCAACCCGTTTAGCTTCTTCTGCAAACCATTCTATAAATGAAGCGCCGTAGGTCACTTCACCAGTTGCCTCAACTAGGGGCTTGCCCTGTTCCAGGGTCATGAGGATGGCAAGGTCTTGAGTATTCTGAATAATCAGATCAAACCATTTGCGCATCACTTGGGCACGCTCTTTAGCAGTTTTACTTTTCCATTCTTGAAAAGCATTCTCTGCTGCTTGGATGGCTAGGTCTGCATCTTTGTTTCCAAGATTGCTTACTTGTGCAATGTACTCGCCCGTAGCTGGATTCGTAACAGCAAAGGTATTATTGGACTTTACCCAAGCACCGTTAATGAAAGCATCTTCTTTAAATAAACTTGGATCTTTGAGTAAGGGGCGAATATCTATTTTTTGCATGGCAAAGTCTCCAAAATTGTTCTAGCTATTGATGGTTGATAGCTTAATCTATTTAGTCGATTGATTTTATCCCTCAGGCAAGGGTAATGAAAAACCCCTGGACTCTGAACGAGTGCAGGGGTCTAGTGAGCTGCCTTGCGAGGATTTGGCTGTTATTGAGCTTAGCCTGCCTGAATCTCTGTACTTCTTAGCTTTTGAGCCAAGAGATCTAGTACCCCGTTCACGTATTTATGACCATCGGTACCTCCGAAGGTCTTAGCAAGCTCTACAGCCTCATTGATGGCTACTTTATATGGAACAGATAAATCAATGGCCAGCTCATACGCACCAATTAATAGGGCGGCATGCTCTACAGGGGAGAGCTCATTGATGGGGCGATCCAGCGCAGGGGTAATGATGCCTTCGAGTTCATCTGTACGCTCTAAAACGCCAGCAAAAATGCCTTGGAATAAATCATGTTGGCAACGACGAAAGCCAGGGTCTTCTGCTAATTGTTTAGCGATAGCTGCGGCATTCGGCAGGCTACCTGCGCGACGCATCACTAGGCTTTGATATACACCTTGAAGGGCATACTCACGAGCACGGCGGCGTGGCGTTAGAGAGCGTTTTGGTGCGCTGGCCACAGGGGCTTGTGATGTTGTGGGGGTCTTAGTCATATCAATCATTACTCTTCGTTGGGATTGATTTCAAAATCAATGTCTGGTGTGAGGGCTAATGCTAGGTTAGCCATTTCAACAACGGCTTTAGCGCAATCAGCACCTTTAACTTGAACCCGAACTTGCGCTTGCTCATCCGTCTCGCAGGTAAGAACACCATTGGCAATTGGTAGCCCAGACTCAAGACAAACGCGGGTAATGCCAGCCCCAGATTCATTCGATACGAGTTCAAAGTGATAAGTCTCGCCACGGATGATGGCGCCTAGCGCAACCAAGCCATCAAACTCACCTGTTTCAGCTAGCTTTTGAAGTGCGAATGGAATTTCTAATGCGCCCGGCACGGTGACTAACTTGATATCAGATTGAGAGACGCCTAACTTGATGAGCTCTTCAATGCAAGCGGTAGTGAGTGCAACGCAATGCTCTTCATTAAAGCGCGCTTGTACGATACATACCCGCAGATCTTGGCCATTGAGGTCGGTGGCAAGTACTCCTACAGCAGATTCATCATTGGATGTGTTCATTGTATTTTCCGAAATTACT
>NZ_NCFJ01000057.1:0-11461 GCF_002281105.1 Polynucleobacter sp. 35-46-11 | reverse complement strand
CTGCAAACACCTGCCCCGGTGATGGAATTGGTAGACGTGCCGGACTCAAAATCCGGTGCCGCAAGGCGTGGCGGTTCAAGTCCGCCCCGGGGCACCATCTCAAATAGGCTGTTATTAACGCCTCGAGATGCTAGAAATCTTAAATCTCGTAAGTTTCTGACTTGCTATTCATGGCTTGCTCAACAATTTTCTTGGTTAACGTTGGTGAGAATAGTTCGATGAAGGTATACACAAAAGAACGCAAGTAAGCGCCTTGTTTAACGCCTAGATGCGTTACGTTATTGCTGAACAAGTGCCCAACCGGAATGACTCGGAGATTGCGATCTCGATCTGCGTCATAGGCTAATCCGGCGACAATCCCCACGCCCATCCCCGTTTCAACATAGGTCTTGATCACGTCTGCATCAATCGCTTCCAAAATAATATCGGGGCTGAGATTGCGTTGTGCAAATGCAGCATCAATTTTGCTTCGACCCGCAAATGCTCTGTCGTAAGTAATTAGCGGGTACTTTGCAATTTCTTCCAAGGTAATTGTTGATTGGTTGAGGAGGGGGTGGCTCAGCGGTACCATAACGACGTGCTGCCATTGGTAACCCGGAAGTGCCAGCACGCCAGGAGTATTTGCAATACCCTCTGTCGCGATCGCAATGTCAGCACGATCATGAATGAGTAACTCTGCAATTTGCCCTGGACTTCCCTGTTGAATACTTACCCGAACCTTTGGGAAGCGCTTAGTAAATTCAGTAAGTACTTTGGGTAAAGCATAGCGAGCTTGTGTGTGAGTGGTAGCAATTACAAAGTTGCCCTGATCTTGACTGGCAAAGTCTTTGCCTACTCTGCGCAAGGTTTCCACTTCATCCAAAATGCGCTCAATTGAGGCGAGGATGCGTTTGCCCGGCTCAGTCAAAGAGCGGATACGCTTGCCGTGGCGACGAAATATTTCTACACCTAGCTCATCTTCCAGTTCAATAATGGCCTTAGATACTCCAGGCTGAGAGGTGAAGAGCGCCTTAGCAGCCGAAGTGAGATTAAAGTTTTGCCTTACGGCCTCACGAACAAAGCGAAATTGGTGCAAATTCATATGGATTCCATTGTTATATCAACTGCGATATAGGAATCAAATTCTATATGATTTTGGGGTATTAAGCCTTAGATACCCAACGTAAACCCACAATCGCCAGAATGAAATAGAGCAATGGAGGCGTGAGCGCAGTAAGCAGTGCGGGCCATGATCCCAGTAGCCCCACATTCGAGAAAAGGGAGTTGAAAAGTTGGAAGCTCATACCGAGCATGATGCCGCCGAATACCTTAATGCCAACGCTACCCGCCCGAACTTTTAGGTAGGCAAATGGAAGAGCCAGTGCCAGCATGACAAAAATCGTAAATGGATAAATAACTTTTTTCCAAAATGCAATCGAGTGCCGCTGCGCATCCTGCTTGTTTTCTCTTAAATGGGAAATAAAGCGACCCAAACTAAAGATCGACATTTTTTCTGGGTTGACTAAAAGTACGCTCAATATTTGTGGCGTGACCTCGGAATCTAAACTAACAATTGGGTGAGAAAAAGTTTGCGCTGAGTAGACTGGGTTCAGTGGGTCGATCTGCTTGCTTTCTTTAAAGCGAGTTTCTGTGACGTTATCCAGAATCCAGGTTCCCGTATGTTCAAAGCGTCCGGAAACAGCGCTACGAATGGAGAGTAAGCGATATGCATCATCAAACTCATACATGCGAATATTTTTGATTTCGTTATCTTGCTCGATTTTGCCAACGTTGACGTAACGAACCCCCGGTCTAATTGGTCCACTGCCATCCTCATCACGTAGGCGATCTTTTACCCATATTCCAGTTTTAAATTGGGAGCTGTAGGATGAGCCTAAAGCCTTCATGCGAATTTGATCTGACAAGTTTTCGGTGTAAGGCCCCAGCCATTCACTCATCACGAGCGTAACAATCACCAGTGGTAAAGAAATCTTAGCTAAGGTAGTTAATCCTCTACGCATATCCAATCCAGCAATGCGCAAAATCGTAAACTCAGATTGACTTGCTAGCATTGCAAATACATAGATGCTTCCAATCAAGCTGGCGATGGGGATGATCTCGGAAATGCGACTGGGTGCTTTTAATAAAACGTGCAACAGGGCCAATGGCAGGGTGTATTGCCCCTTAACTGAACCAAGCTCACTCAGAATGTCGAAAAACAAAAATAGCGCAACTAAGGCAAACAAGATAAAGCCGAATGCAGCATAGATCTGCCTGGCTAAGTAGCGTTCAAATATGTAGGGGAATAGAAGTTTCATCTATTTACCAAGAAGGAGGGTAACTGACGGCGCCACCATTTCAACGATGGATTGATGCGATTACGAATCAGTAAAAAAGCAATGCCAAAGGCTAGGGCGTGTATGGGCCAAGCTGCTACAAAAACATTTACCTTGCCTTGTGACACAAAGTTTTGGGTGAGATTGAGGAGGTTGCTGTAGATGAGATAAATCAGTACGGCATAAAACATCGCGGTGTAATTGCCTAATCTTGGGTTGACGTAAGCAAGCGGGATGGCAATCAACACCAGGCCTAACGCCATCAATGGCAAACCTATGCGCCATAACAATTCCGCGCGGTTGGAGTTAATCAACCAGGGTTCGCTAGTATTCAGTAGCTCGGTAATCGTTTTTTCTCTATCCCGTGGGGGCGGTTCTAAGGTTTCCTTCCGATGAATGTTGGTGCTGTACTCTGCAAATTCCAAAATTCTGAAATCCGGTTGCGTAGGCAGTCCCTCGTAACGACGACCGTTATTTAGCACAATCGATTTTCCGCCACCTTCTGCACCCTCAATAAATCCAGTGGAAGCAACGGCAACACTGAGCCGCCCATTTTTGGTTTCTGCGGAAAAGATATTTTTCACTTCGCTTTTATCAACATCCAACTCTTCAATAAAAAATACGCGCTCTGCTTTGGCTGATTCTCTAAACTGGCCTGCGGCGACCATAGAGACATCACTGCGTTGTTGAAAGCGTTGGCTGATGATGGTGGATTCGCGATTAGCCCAAGGCCAAACAAAAAGGGCTAGCAGGGCAATGATGACTATGAGGGGCGCCGCAAAGCGTAGGATTGGTCGAATCAGGCTGGCTATACTCAGACCGCTGGCAAACCAAACAATCATTTCGGAATCTTTGTACCAGCGAACTAGCACTATTAAGACGGCCACAAACAGGGATACCGTTAAAAGAACGGCCATATAGCCAAGCGTGGCTAGTGCAATTAAAACTAGCGCATCTTCTGGATTAACAGCCCCATTGGCCGCAAAGCCCAAAATTCGAATGACTAAGGTGGTAATCATGATAGTGACCAAGACCAAAAAAACGCCACCAGTCGTAAAACTGAGTTCTCGGCGAAGGGCTTGGTGAAAAATCATGAATAGATAATGGCTTGTCTGTTATTGGCTCACTCAAGATGTGAACCTGCATCTCGGAGGATAATGGATAAACACCTATTTTTTCCCTTGAATTGACTTAAAAATACCTCAAGACATCATGACTATTCAATTTAGTACTAAGAATTTCGCGCAAGCCGATCTGAATAACCCTAAGCAGCTCAAAGCAAGCCTCACCACTTTATTGGGGCAGAGCTCCGATTGCTTGGTTTTGGCCTACTCCAAGGCAGATTTAGATGCTCTGGCAGCCGCCAAATCGAAGTCTGGGCTTTT
This sequence comes from Polynucleobacter sp. 35-46-11, assembly GCF_002281105.1. NCBI lineage: Bacteria > Pseudomonadati > Pseudomonadota > Betaproteobacteria > Burkholderiales > Burkholderiaceae > Polynucleobacter > Polynucleobacter sp. 35-46-11. The sequence continues at coordinate 7,761 of NZ_NCFJ01000057.1, read as the reverse complement.
GGTCGAATTGGATCGCTTGCTTGGCGGCTCTGTCACTCATGCCAATCTTGTTGGTGACCTCGATGCCCAGCAGGCATCTACCTGTGTGCTTCGCGCTGAAAAATCTTGGGCCACTTCTGGTGTAAAGGTAAAACGTATTCTTTTAGTATCGTTGGGTGACCTTGCTCCTGCTAGTGCGCGCAGTTTGACGTCCTATTCAAAAATTGCTCGCGCTGCTTTGAAGCACTTGAGTGGCGGCCCCATCCAAAATGCTTTGTGGTTCATTCCGAGTTTTGCCTTGGGTCATCGCGCTGAGTTCATTGCTGAAGAAGTGCGTTTGACGATTCAATATGCAGGTGATCAAGCCTATCGCTTTGGTGTTCGTCAACCCGCCATGAAGTTCAAGGCCAAAGATAAGGCGGATACTTTTACACACCTCATTTTTGCTGGCAATGACACTTGCGCTAAAGAGCTTAAAGCTGCAGTACCAGAGGGTGCTGCAATGGTTGAAGGTATGCACTTGGCTAAAGACTTGGGTAATTTGCCCCCCAATATTTGTACGCCAACTTATTTGGGTAAAGCGGCACAGGGTCTGAGTAAAAAGACCGGTCTTAAGGTTGAGGTCTTGGGACGTAAGCAAATTGAAGCTTTAGGTATGGGTTCATTTTTATCAGTAGCTCAAGGTTCAGATACGCCACCACAATTTATTGTGATGCGTCACCAGGGTGGCAAGGTGGGTGAGGCTCCGATTGTGTTGGTAGGCAAAGGCATCACCTTTGATACCGGCGGTATTTCTCTAAAGCCTGGTGAGGCAATGGATGAGATGAAGTACGACATGTGCGGCGCCGCCTCCGTGATCGGTACGATGTACGCTACAGCTTTAATGAAGTTGAAAAAGAATGTCATTGGTGTGATTCCGACTTGTGAAAATATGCCTTCTGGTAATGCCACTCGCCCTGGCGATATTGTGAAGAGTATGTCTGGGCAAACGATTGAGATTCTCAATACCGATGCAGAAGGCCGCTTGATTTTGTGTGATGCCTTAACTTACGTTGAGCGCTTTAAACCTCAGGCTGTAATTGATGTAGCCACTTTAACCGGCGCCTGCATCATTGCATTGGGTCATGTGCATAGTGGTGTGTTCTCCGATGATGAGGGTTTAGTTGCCTCCCTCACTAAAGCCGGACATGCCTCTTTGGATACCGTCTGGCGTTTGCCTTTGGATGCGGCTTATCACGAACAGCTTAAATCGAATTTTGCAGATGTATCCAATATTGGTGGGCGCCCAGCAGGTAGCGTTACCGCTGCTTGCTTCTTATCACGCTTCACTGAAAAATATAAATGGGCTCACTTAGATATCGCTGGAACTGCCTGGAAGAGTGGCGCCGCTAAAGGTTCAACTGGACGCCCAGTGCCTTTGCTGGTGAATTATTTGTTAGATCAAAAGTAAGCGTAGAGAGTAATTCATGGCACGTATTGATTTTCATAGCAACGTTAGCGATAAGCTTGAATACGCTTGCCGCTTAACGCGCAAGATCTGGAGCGCTACATCTGCTGGCGAGCCTGTGCGTAATGTTGTGATGGTGGGTGATAAAGCAGATCTCAAAAAGTTAGATGAACTTCTGTGGTCATTTAGTGCAACAGATTTTTTGCCCCATTGTTTTATTGAAGATGAGGCTGCAATGGATACGCCCATCTTGCTAACAGATCACTTTCTGCCGCCAGCCTTGTCTCAGCTCCCGCATGCAGATATATTGATTCACTTAGGTATGAAAATGCCATCAGATGTACCAGCCTTGCTAGCACGCTTTCCTCGAGTGGTGGAGGTCGTTACCATTAATGAAGCTGAGCGCCTTGCGGGTCGTGAGCGATATAAGGCTTATCGTGACTTGGGTCATGAGTTGCATAATTTTGATCAATCTAAAGCGTGATTATTTGTCACTCCAAGTATGCTAATTCATCCAGAATTTGATCCTGCTGCAATTCGGATTGGCTCATTTGCCATTCATTGGTATGGCTTGATGTATCTTCTCGCCTTCACCCAATTTTTGTTATTAGGTCGTCTGCGCATCCGTGCTCCGCGATATCAATCCTTGGGTTGGTCATATAAAGATCTTGAGGATCTTTTATTTGCTGGAGTCTTGGGTGTGGTGCTTGGCGGACGCTTGGGTTACACACTGTTTTATATGCCAGGCTACTATCTCGCAAATCCTCTGAGTGTCTTCAAGATTTGGGAAGGTGGCATGTCTTTCCATGGCGGCCTTCTGGGCGTCTTATTGGCCTTGCTCTGGTTTGCCTATCGTCGCAAGGTCTCATTCTTCGTTGTGAGTGATTTAGTGGCGCCACTAGTTCCTTTCGGCTTAGCATTTGGTCGCTTGGGTAATTTCATTAATGGCGAGTTATGGGGAAGGCCAACAGACCTGCCTTGGGCTATGGTATTTCCAATGGTTGATTCCATTCCACGCCATCCCTCCCAAATTTACCAATTCTTGGGTGAAGGGATTTGCTTGGGGATCATTCTCTGGATTTATTCCAGCAAGCCGCGCAGGGTGGGGCAGATCTCAGGTCTATTTTTACTTGGTTATGGTCTGTGTCGTTTCTTGGCGGAGTTTGCTCGCGAGCCTGATGCCTTCTTAGGTCTCTTGGGTCTAGGTCTATCTATGGGGCAATGGCTTTCTGTACCCATGATTATTTTTGGAATTTACCTTATAGTTAGAGTAGGTACGAAAAACGGCAGTTATCAGTAGTTAAAATTCAGGTTTTCTAGGTCTTTTGTAGTCAATTCCCTAAAATTGACTAAATTAGCCAGTAAAACATGGGCTTTTTACTGAAATTGCCTAATTTCTGAGCATCTTTACTAAAACTGAAAGAAATCCATGTTGGAGAAGTTAACCAAAGCTCGAAATTTGTCCAAAGCAAATAACGCAATTAAGCGTTTGATATCCGAGCGAGGCGAATCGAATGCGCTCAGCATGGCTGACGATGTTGTTAATAAGTACCGTAAGTTGGCAAAAGATCAGCACGTTTCTTTTTTCAACTTTTTGTTTGAGAAGCTCAACCCTCAGGCAGATGCAGTGCTTAAGGCGGCACAAAATTTTGTTGCGGATTCCAGCGCGCGCAATTACATCCAATTGCAAAAGGTATCCGAGTCTCCCCGTCAAGAATTTTTTCGTCGCCTAAATCGCGCCAGTCAAGGTACTCTGGCTGTAGTTCAAATGCGTCGTGATTTATTACAGTTGTTAGATAAAAAACCAGGGTTGGCTGCAGTGGATTTCGACATGCGCCACTTGCTATCTTCTTGGTTTAACCCAGGCTTTCTCAAAATGCATCGGGTGGACTGGAAGTCTCCAGCGGAGGTGTTGGAGAAGTTAATTCATCATGAAGCGGTTCATGCGATTGACGGTTGGGATGACTTGCGTCGTCGTCTTCAGCCGGATCGTCGTTGCTTCGCTTTCTTTCATCCGCAGCTGCCAAGTGAGCCCTTGATCTTTGTGGAGGTTGCACTTCTGCCTGAAATCCCCACGGTGATTACGCCCTTGGTCGATAAAAAAGCAGAAACAGTTGATCAGGCATCTCAATACAAGGTCGCCGTTTTTTATTCCATCAGCAACTGTGAGCCTGGTCTTCGCGGCGTATCCATGGGGAACTTCCTGATTAAGCGGGTAGCAGAGCAATTGCATGCTGAATTCCCTGGAATCAAAACCTTTGTAACTTTATCGCCTATTCCAGGATTTATGGACTGGGTTGCTGCCGGTGCAAATTTAGGAGAAGGCGTTCCTGCAGAGCGTTTGAAGCCCAATCTAAAGGTGGTGCGTGATGCGGCTTTGGCGCTTCTTAAGCTCGATACTCAGTCTTGGAGTGAGCGACTAGCAGGTGGTTGGCATCCCGACTTGGCCTCCGAGAAAGAAAGAGAGGCCTTACTTTCTTTGGCGAGTATGTATTTGGGGCTTGCCTCAACTGGGCGCGATGGCAATCCTGTAGCGAAGTTTCACCTGGGAAATGGGGCAAAGCTGCATCTCATTAACTGGGCGGGGGATTTATCGCGCAAGGGTTTGCGCCAATCCGCCGGTCTGATGGTGAACTATTTATATGACTTGGGAAGCGTAGAGGATAACCATGAGCGTTTTGCCAATGGGGAAATTGTTTACTCCAGGGCGGTAGGTCGCTTGATGGCTCCCTAGTGTTTTCCCTTGTACGGACTTTTTGCAGTGGGTGTTAAGTGCCCTTAGAATGGGTGCTGTATTTATAAAAACGAAGTCAATCATTAGATTGATACTAAAGGAGACAAAGATGTTTAAGCAAAAATCCAAGGCATCACTTTTTTCTATAAGCACGTTAAAGAAATCGCTATTTCTTCTCTGTGCGGCACCACTAGCTGTAATGGCACAAGAATGGCCAGTTAAGCCGGTTACCTTTTTGAACCCGTTCCCTGCAGGCGGTGGAACAGATGCATTTGCTAGACCTTTGGCGGCTCAGTTAACCGAGCAGATGGGTAAGCAATTCATTATTGATAACCGTGGGGGAGCAGGTGGTACCGTAGGTGCTTCAGTTGCTTCAAAAGCAGCGCCAGATGGGTATACTTGGTTTATTGGGGCTTCTCACCACACGATTGCACCATCAATGTACAAAAATCTCGATTACGACATTGAGAAGAGTTTCATTCCAGTCGCAATGCTCGCCAACGTTCCCCAGGTTTTGGTAGTTAATCCACAGCGCGTGAGTGCGCGTAACGCTAAAGAGTTCATTGAGCTCATGAAGAAAAACCCTGGCAAATATAACTTTGCTAGCGCGGGTAGCGGTACTGTTCACCACTTAGCCGGTGAGTTATTTAAGATCCAAACAGGCACATTTATCACCCATATTCCTTACCGTGGTGCTGGCCCAGCAATGAATGACTTATTGGCAGGCCAAATTGATTTGGAGTTTGATGGTCTTGCTACATCTGCACCGCAAATTAATGCCGGTAAATTGGTGGCAATTGCTGTAGCGTCTACCAAGCGTTCATCCGCTATTCCTAACGTACCGACATTCCAAGAGGCAGGTTTGCCTGACTATGTAGTTTCAACCTGGTATTCCATGTTTGCTCCAGTTGGCACTCCAAAACCAATCGTTGACAAGATGATCGCTGAAGTGCAGAAGGCTATGAGCTCGCCGAAATTGAAAGCTATTTGGGAGAAGAATGGCTCTGAAATACCTAACCTATATGGTGAAGCTTTTGGTAAGCAAGTTCATGCTGACGTAGTGCGTTGGTCTAGCGTAGTTAAGAAATCTGGCGCTTCGCTGGATTAATTGGTAATCGTTTTAATTGATTGGTTTTTGAGGCTCTAATGAATTTATATTCGCTCTTGGAAAAAGGATTTCCAAAAGATAAACAAGCATGCGCATTAGAAACACATGATGGTCTGTATTACTCCTGGAGTGATGTAGAGCGTGCAAGTGCCAAGATGGCGAATTTTCTGAAGAGCCTCAAATTACCGGCTGGATCAAGGGTTGCGGTACAGGTTGAGAAATCTCCTGAAGCCCTTTTTCTTTATTTAGCAACGGTAAGAGCGGGCTATGTATATCTGCCCCTCAACACCGCTTACCAAGCCGCAGAAATTCAGTATTTTGTAGAAAATGCAGAGCCTGCTGTTTTAGTTTGTAGTAGTAAAAATTTCTCCTGGGTATCTAAGGTAGCCTTTAAAGCCGGCACTAAAAATGTATTTACCTTGGATGAGGATCGCAAGGGCACTTTATTAGAGCGCTCTTCCGGGCAAAGCGATAAGTTCAAAACAGTGACAGTTAAGGATGACGATTTAGCAGCAATCTTGTACACGTCCGGCACAACTGGTCGTAGCAAGGGCGCGATGCTGACTCATAAGAATTTGGGAAGTAACGCTCAAGTTCTGCAGAAATTCTGGGGTTGGAAAAAGGGCGATGTTTTGTTACATGCTTTGCCAATCTTCCATGTCCACGGTTTATTCGTTGCTGCTCATGGCGCCTTAATTAACGGCAGCAAAATGATTTGGTTGCCACGCCTTGATACTGCGCAATTGATTCATCACATGCCAAACTCTACAGTCATGATGGGTGTGCCTACGTTCTACGTTCGCTTACTTGCAGATAAGGGCTTTAACAAAAATGTCGCTCGTAACATGCGTCTGTTTGTTTCTGGTTCTGCGCCCTTATTAACCGAAACATTTAATGCATTTAAAGAGGTCATTGGTCAGCCTATTCTTGAGCGTTATGGCATGAGCGAAACCGTGATGTTAGTTTCCAATCCATATAAAGGTGATCGTGTAGGTGGATCAGTTGGCTTGCCTTTGCCAGGCGTGAAGGTTCGCGTAGTCGATGAAAACAACAAGCCTTGTGGTGTCGATGAAATCGGAAGTATTCAAGTCAAAGGGCCAAATATATTTAAGGGCTACTGGCGCATGCCAGAAAAAACCGCCGAAGAATTTACTAAAGACGGTTGGTTTAAGACTGGTGACGTTGGTCGTTGGGGTGGTGATGCAAATGGCGGTAAAGCACCTAAGGATTACCTTTGCATTGTTGGTCGCAGCAAGGATTTAATTATTTCTGGTGGCTACAACGTTTATCCAAAAGAAATTGAAAGTTTTATCGATGACATGGAAGGTGTAGATGAAAGCGCTGTGATCGGTGTTCCACATCCTGATTTTGGTGAGGCAGTAATGGCAGTCGTAGTGCCAAAAGCAGGTGCTAAGCTAGATTCGCAGGCCATGATTGCTACACTCAAAACGCAGATTGCGAACTTCAAGATTCCAAAGCGTCTGGAAATTGTTTCTGACTTACCTCGTAATGCAATGGGTAAAGTTCAAAAAAATATTCTGCGTCAGCAATATACCAACTAAGAACTGCAAGACGATTTTCTAAAAACCAAATGCCTTGCGGCTTTCATTAAACATGAAGGCTGCAAGCATAAATAGCATCACACCAAAGATGCGTTTGAGTTGAGCTACATTAAGTTTCCTGGCCATTTTTGCACCGAGTGGAGCGGTGAATATACTGACCGCCACAATGCAGAGCACCGCTGGAACATATACAAATCCCAAAGATCCTTCTGGAAGATTGGGATTGCCCCAGCTGCCATACATGTAGCCGATTGTTGCTGCAGCAGCGATCGGAAATCCTAGGCCAGAAGAGCTTGCCATCGCAGTGTGCGGTTTTACATTGCACCAAAGCATAAATGGAACTGTAATAAAAGCTCCGCCCGCTCCAACCAGACTTGCAATTACGCCCGTAAATGCTCCAAATGAAAAAAGACCCAGAGCGCCCGGCAACTCTCGCCCGGCTGTAGGTTTTTTATTGATGATCATTTGGATCGAGGTGTACACAATAAAAATAGCGAAGAACAGGGATAACCAAGAAGTGTCAATTGCCTCAAAGATTTCGCTGCCACCAACAAGACTGCCAATCACTAGGCCTGGACTGAGTGATGCCACCAACTTCCAATCGATCGAGTTGTGTTTGTGATGTGCCCAGATAGCTGAGGTAGTTGTAAAAAGAATAGTTGCCATGCCGGTGGCAATCGCCATATGTACGATGATATTTTGACCAAATCCTAAATGATTGAAGACCACAATCATGAAGGGAACCAAAATCATCCCGCCGCCAATACCAAGCAGTCCCGCAAGAAAGCCCGCGATACTTCCGCATAGTATCAACATTCCAATATCAATTAGTGACATGAATTCCCCGCCTTGGCCGCTAGGCCGTCATCCTGAACCCTAAGGTTCAAGGTGGAACGGCTACTCTGTTTCGGGTGCATTAAGAACTCCAGGG
>NZ_NCFJ01000446.1:0-2039 GCF_002281105.1 Polynucleobacter sp. 35-46-11 | reverse complement strand
TCGCTGAAATTGGTGAAACGACTAAAAAAAGCCAGATTGATTATGAGAAAGGCAACAGTTATCCAAAAAGCAATTATCTTGAGTTAATCTCTAAGGTCGGCATTGATGTGTTGTTCGTAGTCACTGGAGTTAAAAGCCCTTCCGAGTATGAACTAGAAATAATCGGAAAGCATCGAGCCGAAATAAAAGCACTAGAAGATCAACAGGCTTTTATTGATAAAGCACTTGAAACTGCTAATAAATTTAGGAAATGGTCTAAAGAATCAGAAGAAGGATTAACATTCTCTACTTTCGTTAACACCTTTGGTTATCAGCAAACCGACGCCAATAAAATGTTTTCTGCATTAGTTAAAATTTTTGATGTATTAGAAGAAGTTTAATGCCCACTAACATCCTGAACCTACCAGCCTTTGACGTGCTTGAAGTGGCAGAAGACGAGCACGACTACCACATTCGGGTTGAGACTAAGCAGTCTCCTAAAGTGTGCGCCTGCTGCGGCTCTGATAACATCATTGGCTCAGGTCGTCGCGAGAACTTAGTTAAAGACTTACCAATGCACGGTAAGCGTGTTGGCATCTACGTCAACCTGCGCCGCATGAAGTGCCATGCTTGCGGTAAAACCTTTTCAGAAACCTTGCCTGACGTTGATGACAAGCGCGGCATGACTAATCGCTTACTAGAGTGGGCAGGTAAACAATCGGTTAGGCGTACTTTTACTTCGATAGCAGATGAAGTGGGTATTAGTGAAGCATCGGTACGCGCACTATTCAAGGACTATGTGACAAAACTTGAGAGCCAAATCAAGTTTGAGACCCCGCAATGGCTCGGCATGGACGAAATCTACTTGATTAAACCGCGTGGTGTTATTGCCAACGTGCAAGATAACACCATGATCGACTTGCTGGTGAATCGCAACAAAGAAACGATCATTCATTACCTGAGTAATCTGAAAGGCAAAGAACAGGTTAAGTACGTCACAATGGACATGTGGAAACCGTATCGTGAAGCCTGTCAGCAAGTAATACCACAAGCCAAGATCATTATCGACAAGTTTCATGTGGTGCGTATGGCGAACAATGCCTTGGAGTCGGTTCGTAAGTCATTGCGTGAATCGCTAACCGCCAAAGAACGTCGTACCTTGATGCACGACCGCTTCATTCTGTTAAAACGCGAGCGTGATCTTAATGAAGAGGAAATCTTGCTACTGTCTGGCTGGACACTGAACTATCCATTGCTTGGTGAAGCCTACAGGCTTAAAGAGAGCTTCTATGGTATTTATGACGCTACCATTAAAGCAGAAGCACAGCAACGCTATCAATCTTGGCTACACAGCATTCCGAGTGATTTGCTGCTAGATTTTGCAGACTTAACTCGCGCCTGTGAGAACTGGCATCCTTGGATCATGAACTACTTTGACCACCGCATTACCAATGCCTACACCGAATCACTCAACAACCTGATTCGTGCGACTAACCGTAAAGGACGTGGTTACAGTTTTGAGGCGTTACGGGCAAAGATGCTTTTCTCTGAAGGCTTGTTCAAGAAAGAAAAAGTGAAGCCTAAATTCAATCGTCGAAGACAGGAGGAGGTAGGTTTTTATATGTCACGCACGCTTATGGATTGTTATGCACCACCAGAGCCAACAACACAAATTGAGAAAAACTTAGGGGTCGATATTAACAAGCTAATTGAGCTGTTAGAAGCGGAGCAGATTTAGTGAAAACAACCGAAAAAAACGAATACCCAAAAAAAGAAGCAGTCTTTTTGCGCTGGTCGGTTGCCTTTGCGTTAGGCTTAGGCTTCGTCGTGGGGGCATTAGCAAGAGGACATATTTAATGGCAAAAATGAGCAAAGAGGAGCGCTTAGAAGCTATTGAGAAAACCAAACAACTAGCAGCACAAGGTTTCAACATGAAGCAAATTGCTGAATGCCTTGGTGAATCTTACGAAACCATTAAATATCGCTGCTGGTCAAATGAAATTCACATTCAGAAAAAACAAGTAAGCGTATCAAACAACCCAGATAAACGACAAAAGGTC
>NZ_NCFJ01000445.1:0-2048 GCF_002281105.1 Polynucleobacter sp. 35-46-11 | reverse complement strand
ATTGTTGAACAATTGGTAGATAAGACTCTATTCGTACAAACCCCAAGGAGATGTAATGGAACTAAATGGCGAGCAACTCATTGCGGCTCCAATCCCAGATGTATGGAAGGGCTTGAATGATATTGACGTCCTTGCAAAGTCCATTCCCGGCTGTGAAGAAATTAGCCGGATCTCTCCAGAGGAGATTCATGCCAAGGTGATGTTCAAGATTGGCCCTGTGAGGGCTAGATTCGCGGGAAAGCTTCTGTTGAGCGATGTTGTTCCTGATCAATCCTGTTCAATGACATTTGAGGGGTCGGGAGGCGCCGCAGGTTTTGCTAAAGGCCGCTCACGGGTTGAGTTAAAGGCTGCTGAAGGTGGTACCTTGATTACGTATACAACTGAAGCCTCCATTGGGGGGAAGTTAGGACAAATTGGCGGGCGTTTAATTAGCGCTTCTGCTAAAAAGATTGCAGATGATTTTTTTCTGCGATTTGCAACAGAATTGGGTGGTGTAGTGCTACCCCTAGAGCCGGACGCACAGGCCGAATAAGGCTTGGCAAGATAAATATAAAAGTTGTGGAGGAGACGCAATGAAAGCAGCAGCATTTGATTATGCAAAACCGAAGGTCCTCAGCGAGGCCCTAGCTTTGCTGGCTGAAGCTGGTGAGGATGCCCGTTTGATTGCTGGTGGCCAGACTCTCTTGGCTACGCTCAATCTGCGCCTCTCTGAGCCTAGCATTTTGATTGACATAACTGATCTACATGAACTTAAAGGGATTGCTGTAACTGGCGATCAATTACGCATTGGGGCCTTAGTTACTCATACTGAGATTGAAGACTCAAAATTGATTGCGCAACATGCGCCATTACTAAAAGCCGCTGTTCCTCATATCGCACATAGAGCGATTCGCAATCTAGGTACCTGGGGTGGATCCTTGGCTTACGGAGATCCAGCGGCTGAATGGCCGGCCTGTAGCTTGGCACTCAATGCAACAATGTTAATTGCAGGTCCTAATGGTGAGCGTCGCGTTTCAGCGCAAGACTTTTTCATTGATCTGTACACCACCTCCTTAGAGCCTAACGAAATTCTGGTGGCAACTGAAATCCCAGTTGCAAATAGTAATCAAGTTTTTTATTTTCATGAGCTAGCACGCCGTCACGGAGACTATGCGGTTGCAGGAGCAGCCTTGGTTGCAAATAAGGTGGGAGATATTCTGAGCGATTGCGCTTTTACTTTCTTTTCTGTTGGGGCTACGCCGGTAATGGCAAAAAAGGCTCAGTCCATAGTTGATGGCAAGCCGGCAACCGATGAGTTAATTGCTAGCGCAGTTACTGCTGCAAGGGCAGAGATTGAGGCGATTGCAGATATCACTAATAGTGCAGAAACAAAGCAACATTTAATTGGTGTTTTATTAGAGCGTGGCTTAAAGCATTTAATTGCTTAATAAAAAAATTTAATAAAAGATAAATCGAGTTCGGAGATTGAGATGAGCTTAAAGAAAAAAATTACGATGACCGTCAATGGTACTGAAGTCAATGCTGAGATTGAGCCGCGTCGCCATTTAGTGGATTTTTTGCGTGAAGATCTTCATTTGAAGGGCCCCCACTTGGGCTGTGAACAGGGTGCTTGCGGTGCCTGTACCGTCAAGGTGAACGGCCAAATCATCCGTGGTTGCTTGTACTTAGCTGTTCAAGCTGATGGATGTGTTGTAGAGACAATTGAAGGCTTAACGAAAAGTGGTGCCTTAGCAGACTTGCAAGAAGCCTTTATGCGACACAACGCAATGCAATGTGGATTCTGTTCTTCTGGAATGTTGCTAGCCGCAGCCGAGTTAGTTGAAAAACAACCCAAAGCCACGCGCGAAGAAGTGCGTGAATGGATCTCAGGCAATTATTGCCGTTGCACTGGTTACCATTCCATAGTGGATGCCATCATGGCCGTTCTTGAAGCTCGCGCCAAAGGTGAAAAAATTAAACCTGTTGTTGCTCTCGCTTAAGTAGACTGGGAAAACTGATTATGAATAAGCCAGCAGACCTCAAAGGATTGGTGCTTGATCCGGTAACCA
>NZ_NCFJ01000444.1:0-2058 GCF_002281105.1 Polynucleobacter sp. 35-46-11 | reverse complement strand
GTAAAAATAGATCGATGAGGTATGAAAAGTCCAAAAGGGCTCCAGGGTTTTAATAGATGAGCTGATGTAAGGCCTGAGCTAGGATGCTACTTGATTTGAAAAGTGCTGATGGCATCATCTCGGTTGTAGCGAACAAAAACTTCAATCTTCTTAGCCAAAAAGAGTTTTTTAAGCACCTCATCCTTATTCTCAAAAGTAATTGCGGTTTGCTCAGGGTAGCGTGAGAAAGGATCGCTCATCACTTCAATAGCTTGATCGTCGATCTTGATTAAGCGGATTGTGCGCTTATGAAGGCGGTCGGGCCGAATAAAAATGAGGCGCTTAATATATTTATCGAGTACGAGCTTTTGCCCCTGCTCATTGGTTTTAAAGTAGTAAACAAGCTCATCTTTGCCGTTGACGGTGAGGTCACGCTCTTCCTCCCATTTTGCTAAGGCGGACTGGCTCAGACAAATACCCAGAATCACCCCTACTACGATCCTATACAGTTGCATTATTTGCTTTCTTCATGTGATCGTTCAATCTTATCAGCGAATCTCTATGCGACTACTATCAATCTCTCTTGGCAAATCAGGCCCCTTATTTGGACTAAATCATCCCGATTACTCAAGCGTAGCTTCTGCGATCAATAAAAAGCCAGTGAGCACGCTAAGCCAGGCAACCCCAGTAGAAGTCAAATCCTTAGGTGTTGTGGGCGACGAGCAAGCAGATTTATCAGTACATGGCGGTCTTGAAAAAGCGATATATGTTTATCCAATCGAACACTATGCATTTTGGAATGAACTTCTCAATAGGGAAACCAAGAAAATAGTTAATCTCCAGCCTGGGTCTATGGGTGAGAACTTCACGATCGAGGGACTTCTTGAGGATGCAGTATTTGTGGGGGATAAGATGACTATTGGTGAACTTGAATTTACAGTTGTCAAACTCAGAGAGCCATGTTTTAAGTTCAACGCAAAGATGAAATACAAAGGCGCGGCCAAGGCAATGCTGCAGTCCGGAAAAAGTGGCTGGTACTCGCGGGTTAATAAGCCAGGAATGCTTGCAGCCGGCGCCCAGATTGATCTCACACCAGGACAAAGAATCACTTCAATAGCAAGCCAAAACAAAGCCCTCTTTCAGCGCGGTAATCAAAAAGATCTTTGGAATTAATTTGACAACAAAAAACCCGACCATAAGCTGATCGGGTTTTTGACAGAGCAAAAGATTAACTAATCGTTCGCATAAATATCAACATCTTTTGTCTCACGAATAAATAAGGTGCCAATCACCAATGTAATGGCAGCAATGATGATCGGATACCAAAGACCATGGTAGATATTGCCGTTTTGAGCAACCAAGGCAAATGATATTGTTGGCAGCAAACCCCCAAACCAGCCATTACCAATATGGTAGGGCAAGGACATTGAGGTGTAGCGAATACGTGTTGGGAACATCTCGACCAATATTGCTGCAATAGGGCCATACACCATTGTCACCAAAATAACTAAATAGGCTAACAACAGGAGTACTGGAACGTAACTGATTTCTTCAGGATTAGCTTTCGCTGGATAGCCCGCATAATTTAGAGCGTTACGGATAGCATTTTTAAACTCTGCGTCTCTCGTCTGACTCTCTTCTAAAGTCATTCCTTTTGCTGAATACGCCTGAATTTCAGTTTCACCAATTTTGATGATGGCAGTACTTCCCACAGACCCAGGAATTGTTTTGTAGCTGGCAGAGTTTGATGCCATAACCTGCTTAGCAATGTCACATGAGCTCGTAAATTTAGCTGTGCCAGTCGGATTAAACTGGAAACTACACTCGCTCAGATCCGCAGTAATTGTTGCTGGCGCAGTAACCATTGCTTTTTCTAAGGCAGGATTTGCAAAGTGGGTTAATGCATTAAATACAGAAACTGGCGTGCCCGGAATGTAAGTCACAACAGCTAACAACAGGCCACCCATAATGATGACCTTGCGACCAATCATGTCTGACAAGGTTCCAAAAATAATAAAGAATGGCGTGCCAATGATTAAAGCGGCAGCGATTAAGAGGTTAGCTGTCGTGGGGTCTACT
>NZ_NCFJ01000056.1:0-11597 GCF_002281105.1 Polynucleobacter sp. 35-46-11 | reverse complement strand
GCCTTTGCCAAACGTAGTGGTATGACGGAGGCTAAGATATTTTCAGTCAACTTCAGTCGATTGTCTTCGTCATTAAATAATTCATCGCAACTGAAGCTCCCATCGACCTCGACTGCACCCAACCAATCAATATGAATAACTTCACCCTCAGTCCAGTAACTACTAGCTTGCAGGACTGCTGGGCCCGAGAGGCCTTTGTGAGTCAAGAGCAAGTCTTCATTAAAGCGGCAAGCACCATAACGATTGCCTTTTGATCCTGCGGCAATTCGAACCGGCAAACTGAGGCCAGATAAGGCCGTTAGATGATCAAATTCTCCAGAGGTAAAGGAGAGTGGCACTAATGCGGGGCGTGGATGGACTACATTCAATCCAAACTGCTTGGCGATATCTAAAGAGTATGCCGTGGCCCCAATAGCAGGGACTGGTAGGCCCCCTGTTGCCATGACCACAGAACGCGCGCGCTCAGTGCCAGCATTGGTTGTAACACTCCATATCCCTGCCTCATGAGAAATGGACTGCACTGTAACTGGATGACGAATATCAACATATCCCTTGGCGCATTCACTCAATAGCATCTCAATAATCTGCTTAGCAGAGTCATCGCAAAATAATTGCCCCTGATGTTTCTCGTGATAAGCAATTCGGTATGACTGTACGAGCTGAATAAATTCTTTTGCGGGATAGCGAGATAAAGCACTTTTTACAAAGTGCGGATTTAAGGAGAGAAAATTAGCTGGACTGCTGTGGAGATTGGTAAAGTTGCATCGCCCTCCGCCACTGATACGAATTTTTTCACACAAGACATCTGCATGGTCCAGTACTAAGACTTTTTTGCCTAACTGGCCAGCAACTCCCGCGCAGAATAGTCCGGCTGCACCACCACCGATGATGATGGCATCCCAAGATTTACTCATGACTTACTTAAAGCGCTCAATAACATCGGCTGGCAAGTTTAGTTTTTGCATATGCAAACGGGTATAGGCTTGGCGGAAGTTCTTGGTCATCGAGATCATGACGGAAGCAGTCCAGGCAAAAGCAAACATCCCGGAGAAAGCAATGATGATCGCCAGCATCTTCCAACCTTTTGGCAGGAGGTCGTCCATAAAACCCATTGCGGTATAGGTGCTGCCACTAAATAAAATACTCTCACCCAAATTTGGCAAGAGATTAAAAGCTTTGAGGGCAATCCCCCAGAGAATGATTTCAAAGATGTGCGTGAGAAATAAACAGAGCACGCTGATATAAAACACGATAGCTACTGAAGAGTACTTATGCTCCGAAAGATATAAGAATGATTTCACCTCATAGCGTTTCGCAATTTGAAGTAAAGCAAGACCATGTACCAACATCACCACTAAAAGCATGGCAATGCCAAACAAATAGGCCGGTAGGTCTAGTTCGGAGCTGAGGGATATGGTGTTGGAAATAGTCATGGTGTCTGTACGCCTATTTTACCGTTCTCATGAACCTACTAGGCCAACTGATACCAGTTACGAATGACGTCCCAAGCTTCTTGAGCGGTTTCAACAAAGTGGATTAAATCCACATCTGGCTGCTCAATCACCCCATGCTCAAGCATCTGGTGGAAGTTAATCACCTCCTGCCAGAATGTCTTACCCACTAAGATGATCGGAAATCGATCCACCTTCTTCGTCTGCATTAAGGTGAGCACCTCAAAGAGTTCGTCAAAAGAACCAAAACCCCCTGGATAAGCCACAATCGCCCTCGCCCTGAGCATGAAGTGCATCTTGCGAATAGCAAAATAATGAAAGCGGAAACTTAAACCGGGTGTGAGATAGGGATTGGGATACTGCTCTCGCGGTAAGCTGATGTTAAAACCAATCGTCTCATCCCCCGCCTCAAACGCACCACGATTGGCAGCCTCCATAATTCCAGGCCCGCCACCAGTGGCGATGTGTAGCTTATTTCGATTCTCAGATTGCGTAGCGTTATAGCCAGCAACAATTGCCCCAAACTCCCTTGCCGAATCGTAGTACTTGCAATGCAGTAATGCTCTTTTAGCTTCTGCTACAGCCTCTGGAGTTTTGGCATTCTTCTCTAGCTCTCGCGCTGCTTCACAGTTAATAAAACGAGTGGAACCAAATACAGTAATCGTGTGCTCAATACCTCGCTCATGCAATAAGATCTCTGGCTTTAACAACTCCAACTGAAAACGCAAGCCTAAAGTTTCACGACGAGCTAAAAAGGCTTGGTCATCAAAAGCAAATCGATAGGAGTCTTCAGAACTCTTTTCCTCCAACTGGCTTTTCTGAAGATTCAGAAAATCAGTGATAGTTTGAGAATTATTGATCGGGAGACTTGGGCTCATATTTGGACCTCTAGATACAGCAACAGAAAGGGTAATAGTACCTAGAATATTGCATTCATTCACTGATGGGGCTTATTCCAATTTACTAGCAGCCCTAGAAACCTTAATATGAGAGGAAATAGAGCTTGGTTTGCTACAGCTCTTTAATCACTTTTTTATCCACTTTGCATATGAATACACTCAACCCTTCCCTGCTGAGCACTTTTGTTCCAACCGGCACCTTGCGAGTTGGTATTAATTTAGGCAACCCTCTTTTGGCTAGCTTGGATGGCAACTCAGGGGATCCCAAAGGGATTACTGTGGATATAGCAAATTACATTGCTACCAAGCTACAACTACCTATTACGTTTACCTCCTATCCAATGGCAGGAGCTACTGTTGAGGCAGTTAAATCAAATGAGGTGGACTTGGTATTTGTAGCAATCGACCCGGTTCGTGGGGCCGATATCAGCTACACCCCTGCCTATATTCAGATTGAAGGCGCCTATATGGTGAAAGACACTTCACCACTCACTAAAAATGAAGATGTAGATGCAGTAGGTAATGAAATTGTTGTTGGTAAAGGTAGTGCATACGACCTTTACCTTACTCGAGAAATCAAACACGCTAGTCTGCTACGTTCTGCTAATTCTCAAGCTGTGGTGGATGACTTTATGAAGGGCATTGGAAACGTTGCCGCTGGAGTTAAACAACAATTAGAAAGTGATGCCCTGCGCTACGATGGTTTACGTATGCTACCCGGACGATTTATGGTGATCAATCAGGCCATTGGCATTCCTAAGGCACGTGTTGATTTTGAAAAAACCAATGCCTACCTTAGTAGCGAGATTCAAGAACTCAAGGACTCAGGATTTATCGCAGAGGCCATGTTGCGTCACCAAGTACAGGGCGCTAAGGTAGCCGAATAAGCCTCAACAAGAATAGGTATGTAGACGCTCCGGAATAATCACGTTTTTCCACTCCAGTTCGTCACGAATGGTCTGAGCCAAGACGGCCGACGCCTCCGGTTCACCGTGCACAACAAATACGGATTTGGGTGCCGACTCAAAGCCACGCAGCCAATCCAATAAGCCAGCCTGATCAGCATGAGCGGATAAACCGCCAATCGTATGAACAGATGCACGAACTTGAACCTCTTCACCAAAGAGTCGCACTTTAGCTGCCTTATCTACCAAGCGACGACCTAAGCTACCATAAGCCTGAAAGCCCGTAATCACGATCGCATTTTGTGCCCGTGGCAAGTTATTTTGTAGATGATGAACGATACGACCTGCATCGCACATGCCGCTTGCTGAAATAATGATCGCCCCACCCTTAATCTTATTGAGGGCTTTCGACTCCTCTACATCCGCAATGAATCTCAGATCAACTGCACCAGGATTTTTCTTAAACCATTCAAAGGTAGATTGAGACTCTTTATCTAATTGCGCAAAAAAGCGTTGGGTCAAATGAGTGGCCGCAGTTGCCATCGGTGAGTCCACCCAAATGCTGAGATGGGGCAATAAATTGCGCCTTACTAGATCAATCAATAGAAACAGCATCTCCTGTGTACGACCTACTGCAAAGGCGGGAATAATAATATTTCCATGGGCACTCAGAGTGCTGGTGACCACTTCAATTAATTCAGACTCTGTATCAGATAAAGTTTTATGCAAGCGGTCACCATAAGTTGACTCCACCACTACTACATCGGCTTGAGCAATTCTGGCAGGATCGGGCATCAATAACTTACCCTTCATCCCAATATCCCCAGAAAACACACAGCGCTTTTTCTGGGCATGATCCTCGGTAATGTCGATTACAGCAATCGCCGATCCCAGAATATGTCCCGCATTTAGAAACTCTAAATGAATTCCCTTACAAAGCTCGACATGTTCTCCGTAAGACAACACTTCACATTGCCCGAGCGCAAGATCAGCCTCTTCCATTGAGTACAGCGCTACCGGTAAGTCCCCACGCCACTTACCCGCTTTTTGCCTACGCTCTGCCCGCTCGACATCAGAGCGCTGAAGGTGAGCACTATCTGGCAACAAAATCTTGAGTAACTCATAGGTGGCATCTGTACAGTAGATCGGGCCAGAAAATCCTTGGGCACACAGTCTTGGCAATAGGCCGCTATGGTCAATATGCGCATGAGTCAGCACTACAAAATCGATTTCTTTGGGAGAAAACGGCAAAGGCTCCAGATTCTTAAAGCTGGCCTCGCGCCCACCCTGGAACATACCAAAGTCCACAATGAACCGGACTTCACGTCCGCCAACAGTAGCCTCTACAGAATGTCTTGAGCCTGTAACCTCACCCGCTGCACCGAGAAATTGTATTTTCATTACTTAAGCATACTCTCGATAAAATCGATTGTTAAGCCACCTTTAAGAGCGATACTATTCAAATGAGCATTCCTTCCGAACTGAGATCTCTCGAGCTTGTTACTCGACTCAAGCGAGCACCCTCAGAACATAAAGGGAATGCTGGCAAAGTCTTGATGGTTGGTGGCGCACCCGGCATGGCTGGGGCACTGTTGCTCTCCGGTAGCGCAGCACTTCACTTAGGAGCTGGCTGGACCATTTTGGAGATGCTAGATCCAACAGCTGCTCATGCAATGCCAGAACAGGCAGAGTTGATGGTGCGCTTAGCGAGCTTTAATGCCCAAGAACAACTCGAAGCTACTGCTCCCGATGTCATTGCGATTGGCCCAGGCCTTGGTTTTTCAGCGCTCGCAAGAGATTGGTTGGTTGCCGCACTGCACTACCCAAATGTGCCCGTGGTGATTGATGCCGATGCACTCAATTTAATTGCCGATACCCCTGAGTACTTAGATCTTCTCATGCAACGTAATCAAGTCTATCCAGGCATGAGTGTTCTCACCCCGCACCCAGGAGAGGCTGCACACCTGCTCAATACGACAAGCGATGTTGTGCAAGCAAATCGTTTGGCCGCATTATCAGACCTCATCAGACTCACCAACTCCATCGTTGTACTCAAGGGTCAACATACACTGATAGCCTCACCTCTTAATGCAGCTATGCAGTGCCAACAAGGAAATCCTGGTATGGCTGTCGGTGGCATGGGGGATGTATTAACGGGTAGCATTGCTGCTATTGCCGCTCAAGGCCTTCGCCATAATCTCAATTTATGGGAAGCGAGCTGTATTGGGGTTCAGCTTCATGCATCTGCAGCAGATAGCTTGGTGGCCAAGCAAATTGGTCCTATTGGACTTACTCCAACAGAGGTTATTTTGGAGATGCGGAGCTTGCTCAATAAACTGTTATAAAACTGCATGCCATCCGCTAGCGAAACTCTTCATCACCGTCGTTATATTTACGGCCTCTTAATGGCCGGCTTAGGTTCTGTACTTTTTTCCGGAAAAGCGATTCTCATTAAGCTCGCCTTTAGCTACGGTGCAAATGCAGAAACTTTGATTGCTTTACGCATGTTGATAGCCCTCCCTCTCTTCTGGGGGATTTTTTGGTGGCACTCACGTAAACAGTTCATGAGCCCCCTCACTTGGCGAGATCAAGTGAAGATATTTTTTCTGGGATTCATGGGTTACTTTCTATCCAGCTATCTCGACTTTCTGGGTCTTCAATATATCTCCGTTGGATTGGAACGCATTGTTCTGTATCTCACTCCAACCATCGTGCTCTTGATTTCTTATTTTGTTCTCAATAAATCCATTAGTCGTTTGCAGTGGTACGCGCTTGCTGTTGGATATCTTGGTGTCATTGCGGTATTTATCCAGGATGCCAGCTCCACCGGCACCTTGGCAGTGCTCGGCATGTTACTGGTCTTTGCAAGTGCATGCTCCTATGCGATCTACATGATTGGCTCTGGAGAAATGGTGAAGCGTGTGGGTAGCGTACGCTTAGTGGTCTATGCCAGCTCTGCCTCTGCACTTCTCAGTGTGATTCAGATTCTGATTTACGAACCTTCGGCTGTATTTACGCAAGTGCAGCAGATCTATTGGCTCAGCCTTCTCAATGCAAGCCTTTGCACAGTCATTCCAATGCTCTTGATCATGATTGCAATCAACCGTATTGGCTCACCCTTAGTTGCTCAAGCCGGAATACTCGGCCCTGTCTCAACACTCTTTATGGGATGGCTTGTACTCTCCGAGCCGATTACCTGGATTCAGATTATTGGGATGAGCTTGGTGATGGGGGCAATGTGGTTACTAGTACGTAACGATGGCACTAGCAAGCAAAAAGAGTCGAGCTCAACAAAGCCTTTAGACCTTGAGGGATCTGACCCCCTCAATTAGTCCTTGAGTTAAAACCGAGAATTTATTGTTGAGGAGCAGCAGGCTGAGGAGTTGCTGGTTGTTGAGCTGCTTTTGCTTTTTTCTTCGATTTTTTCTTAGACTTCTTCTCTGCTTTCTTATCCTTCAGGGACTTCTTAGCACCCTTCTTGCTAGCTTTCTCTACTTGAGCAGCAGGTGCTGCAGCAGGAGCAGCTAGTGGCGCTGGGGCTGTTACTGGGTCTGCCGCCATTACGCTCAAAGGTGACAAACCAATTGAGGCAGAAATGAGGGTAGCAAAAAACAGTTTTACAAAGCGGGCAGGCATTAAAACTCCAAAATGTTTGTGGATAATTTGATAATACTCAATTATTTACCATTCATTCCTCATTTACCCAGGACCTGCCCATGAACTCTTTTCCATCTGATATTTACACAGAACCGCAGGGATACTCAGTCAATACCCTGGAAAACTTAGGCCCCCTCACCCGCCTTGCTGGCATCTGGGAAGGCCAACGAGGATTGGATATCAAACCAAAAGCTGAGGGACCAAAGAAGCAGGTCTATACCGAACGTATTGAGATGCAGCCAATTGATCCGCAAACCAATGGGCCGCAGCTGTTTTATGGATTGCGCTATCACCTTCACATTACCAAACCAGACCAAGTAAAGACTTATCATGATCAAGTTGGGTATTGGCTTTGGGAGCCCGCAACCGGGCTGATCGTTCACACCCTTACCATCCCACGAGGCATGGTCACTATGGCAACAGGAAAAGCTTCCGCCAATGCAACTCAGTTTGAGTGTGTAGCCAAAATTGATGATCCAACTGCTGGTATCTCATCCAGCCCTTTTCTAGACTATGCCTTCAAAACAATTGAGTACCGCATCATGGTAACCATCTTGGAAGATGGCACTTGGTCTTATGAGCAAGACACAGTGATGATGATCAAAGGCCAAACCGAAGCCTTTCATCATCTAGACACCAATGTACTGACAAAGGTAGGCGAAGCGACACCCAACCCTCTAGCTTTAGACGTAATGAAAAAGCCGTCCTAAGACGGCCTTTCGGATTGAATCTTTGTTACCTAAGCTGGCTGAGCTTCAGTCTCAGTAATTTTTTCTAGAGCAGCAGCAAGATGACCAACTGTGCGATCAATATGTGCCAATTTTTCTAGGCCAAATAAACCAATTCGGAAAGTGCGGAAGTCTGGACGCTCATCACACTGCAGTGGCACGCCAGCAGCAGTTTGTAAACCCAGAGCAATAAACTTCTTACCAGACTGAATATCAGGGTCCTTGGTATAGCTCACTACTACGCCAGGAGACTGAAAGCCTTTTGCTGAAACTGAGTGGTAGCCATTCGATACCAATAAGGCACGAACCTTTTCACCCAACTCTTGCTGCTTAGCTTTGAGTGCTGCGAAACCTAGAGACTGGGTTTCTTTCATCACATTGCGCAAAATTTTGAGCGCATCTGTTGGCATGGTGGTGTGATACACGTGACCACCCTTTTCGTAGGCTTCCATGATTTGGAGCCACTTCTTCAAGTCCATTGAAAAGCTGCTACTTTGTGTAGCGTCAATACGCTCGCGCGCCCTGTCGCCCATAGCAATCAACGCACAGCAAGGCGAGCTACTCCAGCCTTTTTGTGGCGCCGTAATGACTACGTCAACATTACAAGCCTTCATATCTACCCACATTGCACCAGAGGCGATGCAATCGAGCACAAACAAACCATTCACTGAACGAACTGCTTCGCCGACAGCCTTGAGATAGTCGTCCGGCAAAATAATTCCGGCAGATGTTTCTACATGGGGAGCAAAAACCACTGCTGGCTTTTCTTTCTTAATGAAAGCAACCACCTCTTCAATAGGCGCTGGAGCAAACACACCCTGAGCGGTATCTTCTAATTGCTTACCTTTGATAACGGTAATGTCTTGGGTAATGTTGGCGAGATCAAAAATCTGCGTCCAACGATAGCTAAACCAACCATTGCGTAATACGAGGCACTTTTGATTATTGGCAAATTGGCGGGCAACTGCTTCCATACCAAAGGTGCCGCTACCTGGAACAATTACTGCAGAGCTAGCGTTGTAAGCATCTTTCAAAACACTAGAGATATCCACCATGACTTTTTTGAACTCTTCAGACATGTGGTTTAGCGAACGATCGGTATAAACGACCGAAAACTCTAATAGACCGTCTGGATCAACATTCGGGAGTAAGCCTGGCATAGTAATTTCCTAGTAAATCGTATGATTAGGACTAAATGATACCGATTTAGCACTCTTTAGGTGGTGAAGCTTTGAAAATCGGCTTTTTCAGCAAATAAAGGGGGTTATGCACTTTTCCGTGCCGTGGAGGAAACCAATATTCCGACCACAATCAGGACAAAAGCTAGACCATGGAACAACTGAGGCGGATCCCCCAAAATTGCAGCTGAGAACAGTGCTGTGAATAAGGGGATCAGGTTGGCAAAGAAAGCTGCCACCGTGGGTCCGGCACCATTTACCCCTAAACCCCAGCAGCGATAGGCAATTAATGATGGGCCGATTGCCACAAAAACGATTAATGCCCCAGTCCAGTAGTTGAGATCAATAAAGGCATGCCCCGTGGCAATCTCGACCCCCTCAAATAACATCGTCCACATAAATCCAATGAAAACCTGGGCCATTAAAAACTCAGCCCACGGCCACTGACGCTCAGTACTCTCTCCTGGACGGCTAATCATCCAACTATAGAAGGCCCAAAGAATCGTTGCCAACATGATGAATAAATCACCCATCACCACTTCCATACTTAACAGGCTAGCAGGCTCACCACGCGTTAACACCACAGTGACGCCCACTAAAGAAACAAGCGCCCCCAGCATTTGTAATAGCGTTGGTTTCACTTGATATAAAACAGCGCCAATCAAAAGCATCCAGATCGGCATACTGGCCCCAATCAGGGTGACATTAATAGCCGTCGAGGTCTGCAGGGCAAGATAGAGGAGCACGTTATAGCTACCGACCCCCAATAAACCTAAGACCAGAAAACGGCTTTTGTTTTGCCAAAGCGCGCTGCTTGGCTTAAAAATTTTCCAGCCAAAGGGTAGCAAGATCAAGGCTGCTAAACCCCAGCGAACCGCACTTAGGGTGATCGGGGAAATACTCCCCACCAACACCCTCCCAGCTATTGCATTACCCGCCCAAAAAATGGTGGCAAGCGTTAAATAAAAGACGGTCGACAGGGTTAATTGAGGCATTCAGAAGGATTTGACTAGGTAAGTGGGGCTTATTGAGCCCTAAGAAGGACTTTAACAAAGCATTGTAGAAACAAATGTCCGGTATTGCTAAGATAGAGCTTAGATTAGCATCGGCCATCTGGCATCAGCAACATACAAAGGGGTTTTAGTGGAAATCATCACCAATATTGAAGATTTGCGGGTTTTACATCAAAAGCGCACCCCCAAGATGTTCTATGACTACGCAGATTCTGGTTCATGGACTGAGTCTACTTACCGATCTAACGAATCCGATTTTCAGAAAATCAAACTGCGTCAACGTGTTGCAGTGAATATGACTAACCGCACTACCAAAACCACGATGGTGGGTCAAGAGGTGGCAATGCCTGTTGCGCTGGCTCCAACTGGCCTAACTGGCATGCAATATGCCGATGGTGAAATTCTGGCTGCGCGTGCCGCAGAAAAATTTGGTGTTCCCTTCTGCTTATCCACTATGAGCATTTGCTCTATTGAAGATGTCGCAGAACGAACCACTAAACCTTTTTGGTTCCAGCTTTATGTCATGAAAGACCGCGGTTTTATTGAGCGTCTAATTGAACGTGCCAAAGCAGCAAAATGCTCTGCTCTCGTGCTCACTCTGGATTTACAAATCCTAGGACAACGTCACAAAGATTTAAAAAATGGTTTGTCCGCACCTCCAAAGCTGACGCTTACCAACATCATGGATATGATGACGAAGCCACGCTGGTGCATGGGCATGGCTATGACCCCGCGCAGAACCTTTCGCAATATTGTTGGTCACGCAACTGGTGTTGGCAATATGTCCTCCCTCTCCTCATGGACCGCTGAGCAGTTTGACCCAGGCCTGAGCTGGGATGATGTGGAGTGGATTAAAAAACTCTGGGGTGGCAAGCTCATCATTAAAGGGATTTTGGATGAAGATGATGCTCGCTTAGCGGTTAACTCCGGCGCAGATGCCTTGATTGTCTCCAATCATGGTGGACGTCAGTTAGACGGCGCTATCTCCAGCATTAAAGCTTTACCAGGGATCGTCAATGCAGTTGGCAATGACATTGAGGTTTGGATGGATGGTGGTATTCGATCTGGTCAAGATGTATTGAAGGCTTGGGCACTCGGTGCACGTGGCACCATGATCGGTCGCCCCTTCCTCTATGGCTTGGGTGCCATGGGTGAGGCTGGTGTGACTAAGTGTCTTGAGATCATTCATAAGGAACTGGATATCACAATGGCCTTCACTGGGCATCGCGACATTCAAAATGTAACTAAAGATATCTTGTATCCAGGGACTTTTTAATATTCCACACCTCGCCAATTACCCCGAAATTAAATTGATTTGAAACATAATCTGAATGCTGTGCATAACCCCGCACTCTCTATAGGTGGTAAAAAATGAAACGTGTTGTAGACGTATATAAAGATCGAGGTCGTGAACTGGTTTGGACTTATGTCATTCACCTTGGCAATGTTGATTTTCATCCAGCCCAAATTGACTTTGAACAAGAGGCTCTGAGACTTTCTCAGCTTGATAAGCGCGGAACTCTGAACGAACTCAGCGCCAAAGCGAGACTTTCCGTTCGATAAATTTCACACTGACTCTGATATATGAAACCCTTAAGTAAAAAAGCTAAGATGGCAGTTGGATGGACGATCTTGATGACTGTTATCGGCACTGCCATGCTGCATCAATGGGAATTCTTTGCCATGGGTTGCGCTTCCATTGCGCTACTACTCCTTGCAAACCACTACGATCTATTGAAAGATCCTGAGGACAAAAAATAAGGCCC
>NZ_NCFJ01000443.1:0-2071 GCF_002281105.1 Polynucleobacter sp. 35-46-11 | reverse complement strand
CTGGAAAGAGCAGCACACGATTATCGAATGCCTCACAAATATTGTTCAAGTTAATATCGAAACTCTTATGGCGGGAGAATAAATTCACAGTTAGCACGCCAGGCGATTTCAGGATGTCGTAACAGCCCTTATAAAAGTCGAGAGAGCTAGCTGCCGGGCCATCACAAATCGCATCATAAAGATCCACTTGTACTGCATCGAAGTGACCCTGATGCTTGGCGCTCTGTACAAAAGCTTTTGCATCAGCTTGCAAAGTTTCTAAGCGGCGATCATCATCTGGCGTGAAAAACATGCTTCTAGCTGAAACAATCACAGCTGGATTGAGTTCAACAACAGTAGTTTTAACTGCTGGGCAATAGCGATGCGTAAACTTTGTGAGAGCACCAGTACCCAAGCCTAGTTGAGCAATACGCATTCCTGGCTTAGTTTCCAAAAAGAGTAGCCAAGCCATCATTTGCTGGTTGTATTCCAGATAGATTTCATCCGGATCACGGATACGCATCGCACCCTGAATTAATTCGCTACCAAAGTGTAAATAGCGTACCCCACCGCTCTCAGAAAATGTCACCGGCTCCATCGCCATAGATAAATCTGACACGAACTATTTTGCCCAGACTCGAGCGTTGCGGAATAAGCGCATCCAAGGGCTCGCACCATCGGGTGTATCCAACCATTCCTTTGGTGCCCAACTCATCTGCACAGCCCTAAAGACACGCTCAGGATGCGGCATCATTACGGTGAAACGACCATCGGGTGTAGTGACACCGGTTAAACCACCAGGTGAACCATTCGGGTTCATTGGATAAGTTTCAGTTGGCTTGCCTTGGTGATCTACAAATCGAAGGACAGCTAATCCTTGTTTCTGAAGTGCCTCTAAATTACCTTGTTGACTGAAATTAGCAAATCCTTCACCATGTGCAATAGCTATTGGCAATTGACTGCCGCTCATGCCCTGCGTAAAGATCGAAGGCGAAGCCATTACCTCAGCCATCACAAGGCGAGCTTCATATTGTTCGGACTGGTTACGGGTAAATTTAGGCCAGGCTTCTGCGCCTGGAATAATTCCAGAGAGATTACTCATCATTTGGCAGCCATTGCAGACGCCTAAAGCAAAGCTATCTTGGCGATTAAAGAAAGAGGAGAACTGATCCCGCAATTGACTATTGAACAAAATAGTTTTTGCCCAACCCTCACCAGCGCCCAATACATCTCCATAGCTAAAGCCTCCACAAGCAATGAGCCCACGGAAATCATCTAGCTTGGACTTACCGGAAAGCAAATCTGACATGTGCACGTCATAGGTATCAAAACCAGCCCAGTTCATAGCGTAAGCCATTTCAACGTGGGAGTTAACACCCTGCTCACGCAAGATGGCAACTTTAGGTCCAGCATTCTTGTTTATAAATGGTGCTGCAATATCGACTGCAATATCAAATGTCAGCTTTGGTGACATTCCAGTATCGGCAACGTTATCGAGTTGCGCAAACTCACTATCTGCGCAATCAGGGTTGTCGCGCAAGCGCGCAATCTGATAACTGGTATTTGCCCACATTTTCTGGAGAACTTCACGCGGCTCTGCAAAGATATTTTTAGCATCACGCCAAATTTCAATACGACCATTGGTATTAGGCTTAGCGATCACATGACTGTAAGCACTCAGATTTAATTTACGCAAAACCGCAAATACTGCTTCTCGATCAGACTTACGAATCTGAATTACAGCACCAAGCTCTTCATTAAATAATGCGCGCATGGTTTGCTCATGGCGTCGGCCGGATACTTGTTGCGCCCAGTTCTTAGCATCACCCCAATCTGCTTCTTGACCAATATCTACTGCAATCATGTCAACATTGAGGGAGATGCCAATGTGTGATGCAAAAGCCATCTCTGCGATACAAGCAAATAAACCACCATCAGAACGATCGTGATATGCCAGTAATTGATCTGCTTTACGCAGCTCAATGATTGCATGAGCAAGTGCCTTCAGATCTTCAGGATGATCTACATTTGGAGCCGACTTACCGGATTGATTAAGAACTTGAGCCAGGATACTTCCAGCCATGCGGTTCTT
>NZ_NCFJ01000442.1:0-2082 GCF_002281105.1 Polynucleobacter sp. 35-46-11 | reverse complement strand
GTAAAAGTTTTTGGTGAGTTTGAGTTTTGGTTTGCTCTCATCAAAGTGGTTGCAATTGTGGCCATGATTGCCTTGGGAAGCTCAGTCATCTTCTTTGGTTTTACCAATGACTGGAATCCGATTGGCTTCAGCAACCTTTGGCAGCATGGTGGTTTCTTCCCTAACGGTATTGGCGGAATGTTGCTTTCCCTGCAGATGGTCTTATTTGCATACGTTGGTATTGAGATGATTGGTTTATCTGCTGGTGAGGCAGAGAATCCACGCAAAACCATTCCAATGGCAATTGATTCGTTGGCATGGCGCATCTTGATTTTTTATATGGGTGCGATTCTTGTCATCTTGGCTATCTTCCCTTGGAATGAAGTTGGGCAACAAGGAAGCCCATTTGTGGTGATGTTTGAGCGGATTGGATTACGCGAGGCCGCTGGAATCATTAACTTTGTAGTCATCACTGCTGCTTTGTCATCTTGTAATGCTGGGATCTTCAGTGGTGGGCGACTTTTATATGCGCTCTCAGTGAATGGCTATGCGCCTTCCCCATTTGCCAAGCTATCTAAGTACGGTGTTCCAAATCGAGCGGTGATGGCGACGGTAGCAGTATGTATGACCGGGGTGGTCTTGAACTACTTCGTTCCAGATAAAGCATTTCAGTACGTTATGGCTGCAGTTACCTTTGTTGGATTAATGGTGTGGATTGCAATCTTGCTCACCCAAATTCAATTTCGTCGCTCACTGACTCAATCCCAGGTTGCCGAGTTGGCCTATCGCACGCCTTGGTGGCCCTATTCCTCGTGGTTTGCATTGGCATTTATTACCTTGGTAGTGGTGTTAATGGGCTTTCATGAGGATGCACGGATTGCCTTGGTATTGGGTCCGTGTCTATTGGGTGTGTATCTCGCCATGTTCTACATCGTTGGCTTACATCGCAAAACAAAACTGAGTCGTGAATTCAAATAAGGAGATTGAAATGATTGTTGGCGTACCTCAAGAAGTAAAAAATAATGAATTTCGTGTTGGCTTAACCCCGGGTAATGTCAGGGGCTTATGTAAACAGGGACATTCTGTCCTGGTGCAGCGTGGAGCTGGTGAGCAAATTGGCTTGAGCGATGAGTCCTATCGCCTATCGGGTGCCACCTTGATCAATAGTGCTGCCGAAGTGTTTGCAAAAGCAGAGATGATCGTCAAGGTTAAGGAGCCTCAGCCACAAGAATGCGCTATGTTGCGTGAAGATCAAATCCTCTTTACCTATTTACATCTTGCTCCAGACCCACAGCAGACCAAAGCATTGCTAGCCTCAGGTGCAAGCTGTATTGCTTATGAAACGGTTACATCATGTAATGGTGCTCTGCCTCTTTTGGCTCCGATGAGTGAAGTTGCGGGCAGGATGTCTATCCAAGCAGCAGCCATCCATCTTGAGAAAACAAATGGAGGTTTGGGTATCTTGATGGCGGGTGTGCCAGGTGTAGCACCTGCTAAGGTGGTTATCTTGGGCGCTGGTGTTGTTGGACGTAATGCCTTGCAGATGGCTGTGGGTATGGGTGCCGATGTTTGTATTTTCGATCGCAATATCGACTGCTTAAGACAGATTGACATGCTCTACGGCAATCGCGTCAGAACCTTCTACGCTGACCCACTCTTGGTTGAATTGGAGGTTTGTGAGGCGGATGTTGTGATCGGCGCTGTCTTGCTACCTGGGGCTGCAGCGCCAAAGCTGGTGACAAGAGAAATGGTGCGCAAAATGAAGGCGGGTGCAGTAGTGGTGGATGTCGCAATCGATCAAGGCGGCTGTTTTGAAACATCCAAGCCTACTACGCATGCTGATCCTACCTTTAGCGTAGATGACGTTCTCCATTACTGCGTAGCAAATATGCCTGGTGCAGTTGCGAGAACCTCTACCTTTGCATTGACCAATGCGACTTATCCGTTTATTGAAGCTTTAGCTAATCGAGGTATGGTGAAGGCGCTCTCCCATGATCACCATTTGCGCAATGGCTTAAGTGTGCATCGAGGAAATCTCACTTCTGAGCCAGTTGCTAAAGCCCAGAAGGTCGATTTTGTATCCGCAGAAGAGTTGTTGGCTGC
>NZ_NCFJ01000441.1:0-2085 GCF_002281105.1 Polynucleobacter sp. 35-46-11 | reverse complement strand
ACTTGGAAACCTCTAAGTAATAGTATATAAATAAATATATTATTAATACCTTAATTGAAGTGATAAAATGAATAAAGACACGCAGGTTCAACCGGCTCCATATTGGAATCCTTTGGTTGCGGGCATCCTGCTCGGAATAGTTTTGTTATCAACCTTTGCTTTTACCGGACACGGTCTAGGTGCTACAGGCTTTACAACGCGTCTAACAGCATGGTTTGGAATGTATCTAGCGCCAGTAGCAACAAATGCTAACGAATATCTTGGTGGAATGGTTGAGGAAGGCAAGCCCTTAGACGCATGGATCACATGGCAGGTGATTGGCGTTGCAATAGGCGCACTCTTATCTGCATTCTTTGCCGGGAGAATTGCGATTAAGTTAGATGGGAAGAAATTTTTAGGCGGCTCTAAGCGCCCGTTAACTGCGTTATTTGGTGGAGCCTTAGCTGGCTTTGGAGCACGTATTGCTGCAGGCTGCACTAGCGGTCTTGGTTTGTCTGGAGCGGCTGTACTCAGCTTGGCTGGATTTACCTTTTTAGGCACATTCTTCGCGGTTGGATTGTTAGCTAGCCGCCTAATGAAACAGGAGAAATAAGATGGGAGCAATTCTTTCGGGCTTATTGCTGGGAGCAGCCTTTGGCTTTGTACTGGAGCGGGCTGGTTTTGGTAATCCTAATAAGTTAACGGGGCAATTTCGTTTAACAGACTGGTCCGTATTTAAAGTGATGTTTACTGCAATCGTGTTTGCTGCAGTCGGACTTTTGATTTTAGAAAAAACTGGATTCGTGGAGAGTGGGAGCCTTTTTGTTCCACCATCATTCTTAGGTGCTGCAGCTTTAGGTGGTGCGTTTGTTGGAGCGGGCTTCGCCATTGGCGGCTATTGCCCCGGCACCTCGGTAGTTGGCTTGATGTCAGGTCGTATTGACGCCGGAATCTTTCTGATTGGATTGTTGCTAGGAACAATCCTATTTGCAGGGATCTATCCAAGTATTGAATCTCTTACGACTTTGGGTGAAATTGCCAATATAGATTCATTGCCAGAACTCTTCAATGTTTCAAGTATTTCTATAGATGTCGTCATGGTTCTTGCCGTAATTGGTGTATTTATTTTGGGTACATGGATGGAGAAAAAATCCGCAGGCCCTGTCAGTTCTCAAGAAATTTAATAATTCAAAAGGAAAAACAATGTTTACAAAAACAACAGTAGCTGCATTAGCTTTAGCTTTAACGGGATTGGCTGCAGCACCGATGGCAAATGCTGCAGATGCTCCTGCAAATCCAGCTAACGCCGAACAAAAAAATCCCTGTGGTCCCAAGAATAAGTCGAGCAATCCATGCGGTCCAGCCAAGAAAAAAGCAGCCAATCCCTGTGGCCCAGCAAATCCTTGCGGCCCTAAAAAACGTAAATCTGCAGATTAATTTATCTCAATGCTGATTCAATCAACCCTTTGCTTGGCGGCTCAGGAAATCGCCAGCATCCAAACGCGCTACGCGAAAAAAGGTTTGACGCTTAGCGAAGCTGCGCTGTGTGGCGCGCGAGAGTTTATTGAGTGGAATCACTATCCAAAAAATGACCTTTTAGATCCGATTAGTGGTTATGAGTTTTATTACCATGCGCATGCAGCCGATGAGATGTTGGATGGTGAGCATGGCCATTTCCATTTATTTAAGCGTAATGGGGTGGAATTCCATCACCTCATTGGTATCGCATTAAATCAGCAAGGTTTGCCGGTTCGTCTGTTCACTACAAACCAGTGGGTCACTGGGGAGAAGCTGATCTCCGCAGACCTGGTGCTAGTTGAGTTGCATAATTTTGATATGGCAACGAAGGGTCGCCTGTCTCCGGTGTCTCGTTGGGTTAGTGTGCTTACAAAGCTATTTTTTATGGATATGGAAGCATTGATAGTCGGTAGGGACCGCAAAATTGGTCAGCTAGAGATTGAGTTTGGTGATCGAAACTTGGTTCTCGACTCAAGGAATCACCATGTATTAACTGAAAGTAAGATTGATTTATTGGATCGACTTTCACAATATTTATTACCTGCAAATTAATCAAGGAGTTCAAATGAAAAAGATTCAAATAGGACT
>NZ_NCFJ01000440.1:0-2092 GCF_002281105.1 Polynucleobacter sp. 35-46-11 | reverse complement strand
TTGACGGTGAACTTGCTGCTGAAGCAAATATTACTTGTGCTGTTCGTACGAAAGGCGCGTAATGACTCGGATTCATGCATCCGCTGTAGTTGATAGCAAGGCTGAGATCGCTAGTGATGTAGAGATTGGTCCATATTCTGTTATTGGACCAAATGTCAAAATTGGCGCTGGCAGTAAGATTGGTTCGCATACTGTGATCGAGGGTTACACCACGATCGGTAAAGAGAATAATTTTGCACACTTTGCGGCTATTGGTGGCGCCCCTCAGGATATGAAATACCGTGGTGAGCCAACCCAACTCATCATTGGTGACCGCAATACGATTCGTGAGTTCACCACGATTCACACAGGCACATCTCAGGATGAAGGCATCACCAGAATTGGTGATGACAACTGGATCATGGCTTATGTGCACATTGCACATGACTGCCAAATTGGTAACCATACGATCTTCTCGAGTAACGCACAAATTGCTGGTCACGTGAAGGTGAGTGACTGGGCAATTATGGGCGGCATGTCTGGTGTGCATCAATTTGTCCGTATTGGCCAACACGCTATGTTGGGTGGTGCTTCTGCATTAGTACAAGACATTCCACCATTTGTGATTGCTGCAGGTGACAAGGCTTCTCCACATGGCATCAATGTGGAGGGGCTGAAGCGCCGTGGTTTCTCCAGTGAAACGATTTCTGCGCTGCGTCAGGCGTATAAAGTTCTCTACAAGGATGGCCTGAGTTTCGAAGAGGCTAAGGTAGAGATTCAGAAGATGGCTCTGGCTAGCGCATCTGATGCCGCTACAGCAGAAAAGCTGACAGAATTTCATGACTTTATTGCCGCCTCTACACGCGGCATTATTCGATAGAGTCAATCGAGTGTCCAAACTTGCTTGTGTTGCCGGAGAGCCCTCGGGCGACTTGCTGGCAGCGCCAGTATTGAGTGCGCTAAAGCAGATCCCTGATACTTCCGGTCTAGAGGTCTATGGTATTGGTGGCCCTCGTATGCAGGAGCAAGGTCTGCGCTCAGATTGGCCAATGGAGACACTGAGTGTTCGCGGTTACGTTGAGGCAATTAAACAGTTGCCAGCCATTCTAAAACTGCGTAAGGAGCTCATCAGTAATCTCACTGGCGAAGGTCGACCTGATGTGTATCTGGGTATTGATGCACCGGATTTCAATTTGGGTGTCGAGTTAGCTTTGCGTAAAGCAGGTATACCCACCTTGCACTTTGTTTCTCCTTCGATTTGGGCTTGGAGAGCAGGGCGTATTACGAAGATTAAGCAAGCAGTAGAGCGCATGCTCTGCATCTTTCCCTTCGAAACTGAGATCTATGAGCGCGCCGGTATCAGCGCAACTTATGTGGGACATCCACTTGCAAGTGAGATTCCTTTAGAGCCAAATCCAGTGACCGCCAGGCAAAGGATAGAAAAAATCCTAAGCCTGCCAGTCAATACATTAGATGGGGTCGTGGTTTCTGTTCTACCGGGTAGCCGGAGTTCAGAGATTGAGCTCATTGCTCCTGTCTTTTTTGAGACGATGGCAGAGCTTATGAAGCGCATGCTGGGACAAGCGATTCATTTTGTCATTCCGGTTGCTACACCGCGCTTACGAGAGCCGCTTGAGGCGCAATTAAAAAATACCCTAGATAAAAATCCTGATCTCAAAATTTATCTGATTGATGGTGAGGCTGATGCAGTTCTTGAGGCTGCCGATGTCGTTCTCATTGCTAGTGGTACCGCTACCTTGCAGGCTGCACTCTGGAAAAAGCCAATGGTGATTTCATATAAGGTGCCTTGGTTAACCGCACAGATTATGAAGCGACAGGGTTACTTGCCCTACGTAGGTTTGCCGAACATTCTTTGTGGCGAGTTCGTTGTCCCTGAGCTTCTGCAGGATGATGCAACTCCAAACAAATTAGCTGATGCCTTAGTTGATTGGTTAAATAAGCCCGGTAAAGTCGCTCAACTAAAAACCCGTTTTGCAGAAATGCACGAGACCTTGCGTAGGCCAACAGGTTTATTGGTTGCGCAGGCTGTGGCACAAACAATTACTGCTAGTAAAAATCGGATCACTGTGTGAGCATGATTTGGGTATGTGGT
>NZ_NCFJ01000439.1:0-2094 GCF_002281105.1 Polynucleobacter sp. 35-46-11 | reverse complement strand
AGGCAAGTGTCCAGAGCTTCTTTGAGCTCTTCACTCTTCCAGCCATCCTTAATTACTTCACCCTGGAGCATTTCCCAGAATAGGCGTGAGCGTCCACGAGTAGAAAAGCGTTCTTCCTTAGTGGCGCGGTAGCTTGGACACATCGTGCCGATTTTTTCGCTACGGCATTTACCCATACCAACACAACGCTCAACTGCTCTCTGGAATCCATTGCCTTCTTGGCTCAAGAAATTTAAACGTGTTTTGATATTGACCACTTTGTACTCTGGGCCCATGCGCAGGTTTTCATCTACGCGATAGGGATGAACCACTTTTCCTGGATTAAGTTTGTTTTGCGGATCCCAGATGCGTTTGAACTCATGCATTGCGCCCATTAATTCTTCGCCAAACATGATGGGGAGAAATTCTGCCCTAGCTTGGCCATCACCATGCTCACCAGTGAGTGAGCCACCAAACTCCACAACTAAGGTTGCCGCATCCCGAATGAACGATCTAAATTTAGCAACGCCTTCTGCAGAGCGTAAGTTAAAAGTAATGCGCGCATGAATACATCCGTCGCCAAAGTGACCATAGAGCGAAGTCTGATATTCATAAGAATCTACTAGTTTCTGGAAAGCGCGAAGGTACTCACCCAAACGCGCTGGATCAACTGCGGCATCTTCCCAGCCAACAACTGGGTCAGGCGAGTTCGGGTCGATCGATAAGTGAGTAGCTGAGGCACCATTTTCCCGAATTGACCAAATACGTTTCTGCACTAGTGGGTCAGGCTCTAACCATGTAGATGGCTTTGGACCCTTCGTTCTTGTCTTGAAATATTCTTCCGCCTTTTGAGCCTGAGCAATAGCACCTTCGATAGTGTCATCTCCGAACTCTACAACTACCCAAGCGTTGCCAGGGGGAAGCAAATCAATCTCCGCTTTAGCTAAATTGCGCTCTTGTAAGCCACGAATAATTTTGTAATCTAATCCTTCAATCGCAATAGGATTGAAGGATTGGTATTCAGGTACGGCATCACCTGCCACATAAATATCATCAAAACCCAAAACGAGAACTACCCGTTTTGCTGGGCTCTTTACCAAGCGCACTTTTGCGGCCAGAGTGAGTGCGCAAGTCCCCTCCGTACCAACCAAGGCACGTGCGACGTTAAACCCATTCTCGGGTAGCAATTGATCTAAGTTATAACCAGAAACACGTCGCTTAATATTTGGGAAGCGCGCCCGAATCAAATCTGCATAGCGCTCACGCAAAGCTAGCAAGTCTCGATAGATTTGGCCTTTACGTCCACCAGCAGCAATAATGTCTTGCAACTCTTGATCAGAAGTTGGGCCAACCCAAAAGCGTTCACCGTCATAGGTCAGAATCTCTAATGCTTCGGTATTTTCAAGCGTCTTACCCGCCATTACGGAGTGGGCTCCGCAAGAGTTGTTGGCAACCATACCCCCCAAAGTGCAACGGCTGTGCGTCGAAGGATCTGGCGCAAAAGTAAGGCCATGCAGCTCAGCAGCATCACGCAGCGAGTCGCAGATGACGCCCGGCTCAACAATGGCATTGCCAGCACTTGGATCTAAGCTAAGAATATGGTTGCAGTACTTTGAAATATCAAATACGACCGCATTGTTCACAGTCTGACCATTCATGGATGTACCAGCACCGCGCATGAGCACCGGCGCTTTATTGCGATGGCAGATCTCAATACCTTTTACAAATTCTTCAGTATTTTTAGGGGTAACAACCCCGATCGGAATTTGGCGGTAGTTGGATGCTTCTGAGGCATAAACCGCCTGATGGGCTGTATCAAAATGAACAGAGCCACCTAAGGCAGCCGTTAATTCAATATTCAATTGCTCCCACTGAGAAATACCGCCCATGACTATGTCCTTATTTGATCTGGCGCCCTTTTAGGGTCTTTGTCATTCTAGCAATTCTTTGCAATGTATGACTTGTATGACTTCACATCAAATACAGGACTCAGAAGAAGAATTCAGCAGAATAATCTCCAGCAATTTTTTTCAAGCTAATGAATAATCTCCATATGAATACAAAACCAAAAGTTCTTGCATTTGATGTGTTTGGCACAGTAGTTGACTGGCATGG
>NZ_NCFJ01000438.1:0-2098 GCF_002281105.1 Polynucleobacter sp. 35-46-11 | reverse complement strand
TCGCAATCACGGTCTCTATGCTTCGGTTCATCTGCTAGCAATGACAGCATGGGCAATTTCGATGCGAGAGTTTCAGACTATTGAGGCAAAGCATCGTCTAAGTTATTTCATGGGTCTTGGCCTCTTGTGTTGGCTGATCTCAGTGCCCGGTACTATTTTGGGTTACTACTTGGCTGGTATGGTGCCTCCAGCCATTACGCTTGGTTTAGTTTTTATTAATCCTTTGTTCTTTTTGCTGACATTTACTGAAGTAAAGGTCTGGATTAATCGAATTGCTATTGGTCTGGGATTTGTACTGGGTCCATTTTTCTTTATTTTGGATCGCGATACGAGCTTGCTGACTACTGGTTTAGTCGCTGGAACTGCTGCCTATTTATTTGATCGCAAAGTGTTGCGTAAGAAAGCAGGGGTAATAGGCTAATGAATACCGCTCTTCAAGGCTGGGGTTTATGGATTGCCTTAGCTGGCGCTACTCTTGGAACTTATTTTTGCCGTGCCATTGGTGTTTTGCTCGCCAAAAAAATTAACCAAGACAGTGAAATCTTTCGTTGGCTTGCCGCAGTAACCTATGCCATGGTTGCAGCTTTAGTGGTCAGAATGGTCTTGATGCCAATTGGTCTATTAGCAACAGTACCCATATGGATTCGGATTCTGATTTGCCTTCTCAGTTTGGGTGTGATGGTTTCAAAACCAACCCACCGCCTCGTTCCAGCCCTATTGACTGGAACGCTTCTGATGTTGGCTTACGGCGTTATACGCTAAGCAAATCTTAAGTAGTTTGATTTAAAGATGGGCAGCCAAAATTTTGGCAATGTGTACTGCATCTCTTTGTGTGCCATCGGCAATCTGGTGGCGACAGCTTGTCCCATCTGCAACTACCCAACTATCTGGTGCCCTCCGTATTGCTGGTAAGAGGCTAGCTTCTGCCATTTGCTTTGAAACTTCAATATGCTCAGCTTCATAACCAAAGCTACCTGCCATGCCGCAGCAGGATGATTCAATCAGCTTGGGTTCAGCATTCGGGATTAACTTCAAGAGCTCCATCGCCGGTGTTACAGCAGCAAATGATTTCTGATGGCAATGACCATGAAATAACACCGGGCGCGAGGCTGGCTTTAACTGAAGTCGCAGTTTTCCACTCTTTGCTTCTTGAGCTAAAAATTCTTCTAAGAGCTGTACATGCTTACTTACTGTTACCGCACGCTCACCAAAGCCCATGACTAAAGCTTCATCCTTCAAGGTGAACAGGCAAGAAGGTTCTAGACCAATGATAGGAATATTCTTTTCTGCAAATGGCGCAAGATGATTTACCAACTCATCCAAACTGGCTTTGGCTTTATCCACCATACCAGCGGCTAAATAGGTGCGGCCACAGCAAAATTCCTTAGAACACGTATTTGGTGTGGAGTCTGCTTTTTCCTTAGCCAAGCTCTTCTGTGGAATATGGACACGATATCCAGCAGCCTTCAGTACCGCAAGTGCTGCTTGTAAATTCTCATCTTCAAAGTAGGCATTGAAGGTATCTGCCAACAGCACAACGCCTTTATTACCATTGGCATCATCTTGACTGAGTTCAGCCGGGGTAAATTGATAATGTGCAATTGCATTCTGATTACTCCAGAATGTTTTTGCATTCCAGATTGGCAGACTTCTTTGTGCAGAGATGCCCATGATCCATTCTTGTAATTTGGCAATCGGGGCAATATGGTTACGCAGATTGAGCAGCGCAGGCAAACCAGGAATGCTGCTAATGATGGGTGCATATTTCGGTAGATAGGCAACAGCTAGATCTCGTAATGAGTGCCCAACCCGTTTTTTGTAGGCCGATAAAAACTCAATCTTCATCTTCGCCATATCGACGCCAGTAGGGCATTCACGGCGGCAGGCCTTGCAGCTTACACAGAGCTCCATCACTTCCTTAATAGCGTCGCTACCAAGGGGTGAACTTTCATCTTTGACATCCAATTGATTGGAGAGTGCGAGACGTAAAGTATTGGCACGACCACGGGTGAGGTGCTTTTCATCGCGAGTCACGCGGTAACTTGGGCACATCACTTCCGCATCAAATTTACGACAGTGACCATTGTTGTTGCACATC
>NZ_NCFJ01000437.1:0-2109 GCF_002281105.1 Polynucleobacter sp. 35-46-11 | reverse complement strand
TCTATCCACTTTTGCTGATACCTATATGGGGATTTACCTTGCAATATCAAGGGTGAAAATCTAATGGTTTGTTAGTTATATTGAATAAGGGTAGGGAGCTTGAATTTGAGCGCTAACTTGCTACACTGGAGTGGCAGTTATGAATAACCCCAACCTAAAGAGAATCTATGTTCCCTGAATATCGCGAGTTAATTACTAAGCTGAAAACATCAGATCGTCACTTTTCACATTTATTTGATAAGCACAACCATCTGGATCAAAAGATTCAGAGAATGGAGGCTCATACCGAACCTAGCACCCCTGAAGAAATTGAGATCCTGAAAAAGGAAAAGCTTTTACTTAAGGATCAGCTTTATACCGTTTTGAAAAAGGCTAGCGCTGCCTCTTAGTAGCTTTGGACCATCGGACCCTTATTGGGTCTGATGGTCTTTTGGTATGAATTACACCTTCTTTAAGAAGCAGGCTTTGAGTAACATATTGCCGGCCTCTGTCTTGCAGTCGACCTCGTGATCACCAGAGACTAAGCGAATACCCTTAATCTTTGTTCCAACCTTGAGAGTAGTGGACGATCCTTTTACCTTGAGATCTTTAATCAAGGTCACAGTGTCGCCATCAGCCAGTAAGTTGCCATTAGCATCTTTTACGATTAGGGCGCCTTCATCCTCTTCGACAGCAGTTGTCATAGGCCACTCATGACCACATTGAGCACAAACAAAATTCTCACCGTCAGGGTAGGTCATATCCTCCTGGCAGGCTGGACATTTTGGAAGATTGGTAGTGGTGTTCATGTTGATCTTAGTGAAAAATATATATATTCATTTTAGTCCACAGCGAGCGAGCTAATTTAGAATCAACTGACAATGAGTAAATCAATCAAGATCATCATCAGTGCTTTGGGCGGGATCATCCTCCTATTGATATTGGGAGCTTGGTACGCAGCCTCTACAGTGGATCCAGTCCAACTAACGAAGTTGCTCTCAAGTTCAGTTAAGGCCTCCACTGGACGAGATTTAAAAATAAACGGTCCTGTGAAATTGAGTTTTTTTCCAGGAATTTCTGTTTCTGCAGAACGCTTCAGTTTGAGTAATGCCTCTTGGGCATCAAATCCTGAAATGCTCACTCTCCAGCATATTGAGTTGGATGTTAAAGCTCTACCGCTACTCAGTAAGCGAATTGAGATTGGTAGCGTGAAACTTTCTGGTTTAGAGCTGCTACTTCAAAGAAATTCATCTGGTAAAGCAAATTGGGATATGAGTGCAGACATATCTACTGCTACTCCTGCTTCCATTTCTAGTAATGGCAATACGGACGCTTCTACGGTTAGTAACAATTTGATCTACATGGATAGTATTTCTATTGTGAATGCTCAAATTCAGTATCAAGATGCCGCTAATCCAATCTCCACTTATCAAATTAAACGTCTGTCATTGGTGGAGGGTGGCGATAAAACAGTCATCTCTCTCGGCATGCAGGCTCAAGGGCAGGCTATTGAGCTGAGTGGAAAAACAGGTTCTCTTTCTGGGTTATTCAAGCAATGGGATGTTGGATTAACAAAGTTCCCGCTGGACCTGGCTCTCAATATGAATGGCAAACCTTTATTGATTAAAGGCGAGATCATCAAACCTCCGAAAGCCATGCCCTCGATCAATTTGGCCGTAAGCTCAAAGTCATTTGACTGGCCCACGCTGGATGTAGCGACTAATCCGGCTCCTCAAACTGTGGGTGGCACTCAGCCAGCCCCAGCGACGCGCCAAGCCCAAAAGCCACAGTCCAGATACGTATTTAGTGATGAAACCATTCCTTTTGACTCAATACCTCGGGCCAAAGGGAAAATTGTCGTGGACATTGCGGAGTTGGGTTTGCCAAAGCGTAAGCCAATCGAGAATCTCCAGGCTACTTTGCATTTAGATGGCAGTTCAATTGATATCCCAAATATAAGCTTTCAGATGGGTAAGGGCTCTGCCAATTTGCAGATGAATCTCTCAAAGACCAATACTGTAAATCCCATGCTGATGGCAAAAGGTGTGACAAAAGATTTCACACTAGAGAATTTATTAGCCAGACTTGATCCGAGCTCCAAGGTCAGTGGCGGAGATATGAAGTTGGCAT
>NZ_NCFJ01000436.1:0-2115 GCF_002281105.1 Polynucleobacter sp. 35-46-11 | reverse complement strand
AATAGAGCCTGCTTATTTTTGGCTTCGAGTTCGGCTTCCAATTCATACGCTTTATCAAAGTGGTCTTCGATGGCACGCTTACTGCGACCAGTAACAAAAATCATTTCAGTAATGCCGGCAGCAATGGCTTCTTCAACCGCATACTGAATCAGGGGTTTATCCACGACATTCAGCATCTCTTTCGGACTGGCTTTGGTGGCTGGCAAGAAGCGTGTGCCAAGACCCGCAACAGGGAAGACAGCTTTGGTAACAGCTTTAGTGCTTAATGGCATAGAAATTCCGATCAGTTGTATTGCTGCTTTATTTCAGTCGCTCTAATTGTGCAACAAGCTTCTCATGGTTTTGCTCAAATCCAGCAAGACGTTGCTTTTCTTGGGCAACTACCTCTTCTGGTGCTCGCGCTACAAAACTTTCGTTACCAAGCTTGCCGCGTGCCTTGGTAATCTCATTTGCTAGGCGCTCAATTTCTTTGCTCAGACGAATTCTCTCGGCTGCAACATCTACTTCAATTTTGAGTAGTAGTTTGAGATTACCCACTAAGGCCATTGGAGCGCCAGGAGCATCCTTCTCGAGTGCAGACTCGTCATCATAGATTTTGACTTCAGATAATTTAGCCAAGGCAGTTAAGTAAGGGCTCGCCTGTTTCAAGAAGTCTTGTGGGCCACTAATCCAGAGGGGCACCTTGAGCGCAGGAGAGACTTGCATCTCACCACGTAAATTGCGGCAAGCATCCACAATCGATTTAATCTGGGCTACCCAAGCTTCGCTTTGCTCATCAATCTTATCGAGCTGAGCAACAGGGTATGGCTGTAATGCAATCGTTTGCTTGTCTTGCTTGGTCAACTCCTTACCAACCTTAGGCCCAACGGTTTGCCAAAGGGTTTCAGTAATGAATGGAATGAGTGGGTGCGCCATACGCAAGATAGTTTCTAAAACGCGAAGCAAAGTGCGACGAGTAGCGCGTTGCTGTGCCGGTGTCCCAG
The DNA here is from genome assembly GCF_002281105.1 of Polynucleobacter sp. 35-46-11. Taxonomy (NCBI): domain Bacteria; kingdom Pseudomonadati; phylum Pseudomonadota; class Betaproteobacteria; order Burkholderiales; family Burkholderiaceae; genus Polynucleobacter; species Polynucleobacter sp. 35-46-11. The sequence goes on along the minus strand of NZ_NCFJ01000436.1, from coordinate 1,132 downwards.
TCTGCAATTGAACCTTGGCTAGCTCTAAGTACCAATCGCAATACTCATCCCAAACAAACTGGTAAATGCTGCCAGCAATATTGTCAAAGCGATAGTTCTGGAAGCCCTTAGCAACATCAGCTTCCGTTCTCTGAAGTAAAGAAACAATCCAGCGATCTGCGGGAGAGAAGTCTAATTGCCCTTCTGGGCCGCATTGGTTGTCACAAGGAGCAAAACCATTTTCTTGTTCATCGCCAGGGCAATTCATGAGCACAAAGCGAGTGGCATTCCAAAGCTTGTTACAGAAATTGCGATAACCCTCGCAGCGTTTTTGGTCAAAGTTAATATTGCGACCAAGTGAGGCGAGTGAAGCGAAAGTAAAGCGTAAGGCATCCGTACCAAACGCAGGAATACCTTCCGGAAATTCTTTCTTAGTTTTCTTACCTATGCTTTCAGCTTGTTTGGGGTTCATCAAGCCGGTGGTGCGCTTAGCGACCAAGTCTTCAATCTTGATGCCGTCAATGAGGTCGATTGGATCCAAAGTATTTCCTTTGGACTTACTCATCTTTTGACCTTCGGCATCACGAACTAGGCCATGAACGTACACTGTATTAAACGGTACCTTGCCAGTGAAATGACAAGTCATCATGACCATTCTGGCCACCCAGAAGAAGATGATGTCAAAGCCGGTGACCAAAAGAGATGAAGGTAAGAAATGCTTGAGAGCAGGCGTTTCCTCTGGCCAGCCTAATGAGCTAAAGGGCACTAGCGCGGAGCTAAACCAGGTATCTAAGACATCAGGGTCGCGGTTGAGTTGCCCGGTATAGCCTGCCGCAACAGCTTTGACCTTGGCTTCTTCTTCAGAGCGAGCAACAAAGATCTGGCCATCATCGCCATACCAAGCGGGGATTTGATGGCCCCACCAGAGTTGACGTGAGATGCACCAGTCTTGAATGTTCTCTAGCCACTGGGTATAGGTATTGATCCAGTTTTCAGGAACGAGCTTGATGTCACCTTTAGTGACTGCATCTAATGCTGCGCCAGCGATAGATGAGCCTGGTTGATATTGATTGTCTGGACTTGGTTTAGACATTGCCACAAACCATTGGTCAGTGAGCATAGGCTCAATAATGGTTTGAGTGCGATCGCCACG
>NZ_NCFJ01000435.1:0-2122 GCF_002281105.1 Polynucleobacter sp. 35-46-11 | reverse complement strand
TTGGCTGGAATAGAAGTATTGCGCTTACTCAATGAGCCTACTGCTGCAGCCATTGCGTATGGTCTAGATAACGCTTCAGAAGGTATCTACGCAGTCTATGACCTTGGAGGTGGCACATTTGACATCTCAATTTTGAAAATGAGTAGAGGTGTATTTGAAGTGCTCTCTACTGGTGGGGATTCTGCTTTGGGTGGTGATGATTTTGATCATCGCCTATATTGCTGGGTGATCGAGCAAGCTAAACTTCCGCCACTCTCAATTCAGGATCATCGCAGACTATTGCTTTCTTGCAAGCATGCAAAAGAGCAATTGAGTCATAACCCTTTAGCCCGTGTTCACGAAACGCTTACTGATGGCACGGTGGTGAATGTAGGTATCAGTCAGGCACAGTTCTTTGAGATTACTCAGAACCTAATCAATAAAACCTTAGTTGCCGTAAAGAAGGCCTTGCGTGACGCTGGCCTTAAAGCGGACGAAGTTAAGGGTGTGGTGATGGTGGGTGGTGCGACTCGCATGCCTCATGTTCAGCGCGCTGTTGGGGAACTCTTTGGTACCAAGCCTTTAAATAATCTTAATCCAGATCAAGTAGTTGCTTTGGGCGCTGCTATGCAAGCGGATTTGCTTGCCGGCAATCAAAGTAAAGATGATGAGTGGCTTTTGTTGGATGTCATTCCACTGTCTCTTGGTATTGAAACCATGGGTGGCTTGGTTGAAAAAATTATTCCACGTAATACGCCAATTCCAGTAGCACGTGCTCAAGATTTCACCACCTTTAAGGATGGTCAAACGGCCTTGGCTATTCAGGTAGTGCAGGGTGAGCGTGAGTTGGCGCAAGATTGCCGTTCATTAGGCAAGTTTGAGTTACGTGGCATTCCACCCATGGCTGCTGGGGCTGCTCGAATTCGAGTGACTTTCCAGGTAGATGCCGATGGCTTGCTTTCAGTTAGTGCAACTGAGCAGGGTTCTGGCGTGCAGGCATCAATTGATATTAAGCCTTCTTATGGTTTAACCGATGCCGAGATTGCACGTATGCTGCAAGATGGTTTTGCTTCTGCCAAAGTGGATCTTTTGGCAAGATCTTTGCGTGAAGAACAGGTGAATGCGCAGCGACTATTAGATGCCGTTCAAACCGCATTAAATTCTGATCGAGGATTATTAACTCCTCAAGAGCAGGCTGCAGTAGATCATGAGATGGCCACTTTGCAAAAGATTCTTACGGAAGAAACCGATAGCGATGTTCTCAGAAAGGCTGTTGATCATGCGGCTAAAGCTACCGATGATTTTGCCCAAAAGCGTATGAATTCTAGTATTCAGAAAGCCTTAGCTGGCAAGAATGTTGCAGAAATTTAAGAAAAGAAAATTATTAAGATGACTCAGATAGTTGTTCTACCCCATAGTGAATATTGCCCAGAAGGTGCTGTAGTTGAGGTAACACCTGGCACCTCTATTTGCGAAGCTTTATTAGAAAACAATATTCCAATTGAGCATGCCTGCGATATGGTCTGCGCTTGCACTACCTGTCACGTAATTGTGAAAGAGGGTTATCAGAGCCTTAACGAACCAGATGAGAATGAAGAAGACTTATTGGACCGTGCGTGGGGCCTGAACCCTCAGTCTCGTTTATCTTGCCAAGCTATTGTTGCGCGTCAGGATTTGGTGATTGAGATTCCAAAGTATTCGATCAATCACGCAAAAGAAAATCACTGATTCCACGCTCGGTATTAAACTCAAGAGATATTAGAGGATTAATGAGTTTATGAATAATCAATATAAAGCGTGGTGTTGTATTGGTATTGCATCCTTACTGGGTGCTTGCGCAAACAACAGTGACCCCTATCAAAATACAGCCTACCCTCAAAGTTACACCCAAAGCGGTGGCTATGGAAGCTCACCACAACTGATTTCCTCTGCCCAGCTACAGTCATTGGTATCTCCTATAGCTTTATATCCCGACTCACTTTTATCTCTGATGCTTTTAGCGTCAACTTACCCACTCGAAGTGGCTGAGGCATATAACTGGCGCAGAAGTAACTCAAGTCTCAGTGGTGCCGGATTGCAGGATGCTCTGAAGGCCCAATCCTGGAATGACAGTGTGAAGTCATTGATTTCATTTCCACAGGCA
>NZ_NCFJ01000434.1:0-2129 GCF_002281105.1 Polynucleobacter sp. 35-46-11 | reverse complement strand
CAACTAGTAGATAAATGAGTATTAAGCCAACTGCATAAGCAGCGCCCATATCACGGAAGGTCTCATAAGTAACTTGCCATTCACCATCCCACTTGATGGCATAGCTTTGGTATGGGTCACTTGGAGCAGCAGTAAAGAATTCTTCCACTTCTTTGCCGTTTGGATCTCTAATTTCCTTGGTTAGTGATCTGGCCTTAAATAAGCCATACAAAGGGCTATCCACTTTTCCGGCGGAATCTCCGATAACATAGCTTACCGGCAAAAGATCCTTGCGATAGATGATTTGCTCTCGGTCTGCGTCTACGATAGATACTAATTGGCTAAGAGGCACTGCCTCCCGCTGTGAGTTTCTGACAGTCAATTTAAGCAACTCTTTTAATGAGTCCTGTTTATTTTCTGGGAGTCTGATTTCAGTAGGCGCAGGATATTTTGATTCATCATGTATATAAGCAACATTTTCCCCAGCAAGTCCAGCCCTTAAGGTTGTCACAATCGCTTGTTGAGAAACACCCATTAAGCTTGCCTTGCGACGATCAACTAACAGGAACTGCTTTGGTGATTTAGCGATGCTGCTGTCATCAATGTCGACAACTCCATCGGTTCTCTCAAGAGCAGATCTCACTGATTTACTCACACTAAGTCTGCCCTCTGGGGTAGGGCCATAGATCTCAGCAACGATTGGTGATAGGACTGGGGGGCCTGGAGGTACCTCTACCACCTTGACATTGGCGTTATATTTTTTTGCAATCTCTTGCAATGCAGGGCGAATGCGACTTGCAATAAGATGGCTTTGATCTGAGCGATGGTGCTTATCTACGAGGTTAACTTGAATATCGCCTAATGCTGGATTTTGTCTAAAGTAGTACTGGCGTACCAAGCCATTAAAGTTTATCGGGGCGGAAGTGCCTGCATAAATCTGGTAGCTACTTACTTCAGGAGATTTAGATAAGGCTACGCCCATTTCTCTTAAAACCTCTGAGGTCTTTTCTACCCTAGTACTTGGCGGCATATCTAAGATCACTTGGAATTCTGATTTGTTATCAAATGGCAACATCTTTAATACTACTAAGCCTGTTATTGGTAGTGAGAATGAAATCAAGATTGCTCCGATCACCCCACCTGCGAGCAGCTTTCTATTTCTTTTTCCAGATTGATCACTGAGCAGGGGATCAAATATTTTCTTAAACTTTGGACTGATCCACAGAGCGAGATTAAAGTGTGCCTTTTGACTATCTGAATGTTGAGCAAGCCAAATTCTTGCCATCCAAGGTGTCACCATGAAGGCAATGGCAAGTGATAGCAGCATGCCCATACTGGAGTTAATAGGAATGGGGCTCATGTAAGGACCCATCAGACCAGTAATAAAGGCCATGGGTAGAAGCGCAGCAATCACGGTAAGTGTTGCCAAAATGGTTGGCCCGCCAACTTCATCTACTGCGCCAGGAATGATTTCTTTCAAGCTTTTATTGGGGAATAGTAGTTGATGTCGATGAATGTTTTCAACCACCACAATGGCATCATCTACCAAAATTCCAATTGAAAATATCAAGGCAAATAGGGAGACTCTATTGATAGTAAATCCCCAAGCCCAGGAGGCGAATAATGTGGCGGCTAAGGTAAGTACAACCGCCGATCCAACAATCATTGCCTCTCTACGACCTAATGCAAAGAAAATCAGAGCCACTACTGACAATGTCGCAAAAATGAGTTTCTGGATGAGTTTGCTAGCTTTTTCATTAGCAGTTTCACCATAATTACGCGAGACTGCTATCTCAATATCTTTGGGTATTAGGGTAGACCTTAGGGATTGCAATTGGCTAAGTACTTGATTGGAAACGTCGACGGCATTTTCACCAGGTTTCTTGGTGACTGAAATCGTGACTGCTGGATGATCTTCGGAGCCTTTGTCAGAAACGTCCGTATGCCAAACTAAGCGTCGATTTTGTATCGGCCCCTCAACGACTGCAGCCACATCCTTGACGTAAACGGGGTTGCCTTGGCGAACCCCCAAGGCAATACTCTCCACATCTTTTAGGTTTCTTAGAAAAGGCCCAGTTTCAATGGCAACGACTCCTTGTTCTGTAAGAAGATCACCGACTGGCATTCCTAGATTGGCAGTTTCTAGCGCC
>NZ_NCFJ01000433.1:0-2130 GCF_002281105.1 Polynucleobacter sp. 35-46-11 | reverse complement strand
AATTACATTGATAGCGGTTGCTGTGGCATGGCAGGTTCATTTGGATTCAATCCAGAGCATGTTGAAATATCCAAAGCAGTAGGTGAGCTGGTATTGCTGCCCGCTATTCGAGCTACTGATCTAGAAACTATCATTCTGACCAATGGCTTTAGTTGTCGAGAGCAGATTGAGCAAGAGACCGGTCGCAAGGTAAAGCATCTAGCTGAGTTGCTACAAATGGCGCATCAAGCTCAAGTTGAAAGCGTGTAATACCAATTCCCTTGCAGTAAGAAAGGTTCATAATGCTATCAAAGCCCTATTTAGATTGGGAGTAATCAATTGGATAAGTTAAATCTGCAAGCCTCTTATTTAAGTAGCTCTACCCATAGAGGGGATGCTACTTTGCATGATCGAAAAATAGCCCCTAGTACAGCCTCTACTCGAGCCCATCCTATCCCCTCCGCGCTAAAAGTTGAGCAGTCTGGACCAGCAGTTACTATTGAAATTAGCGGTAATACCCCCGATCCCCTTAAATTGATCCCGATGAGTGCTGATCGACAAATCAGCGCGTATATTCGAAATACAAAGTTGCTGTAAGTCCCTCAGGTTGATAGCGGTACCCTTTGATTTAGTTTGAGCCTCGCTCAGAGCTCGTGGATTCACGATAAATAAGTTAGTATTAACTAACTTATTTATCGACCCTCGCTACAAATGAGTACGCCCTAGTAGCTTGTCCCTAAATAAAGCTAGAATGGATCCCCGCCCAAACAGATGAGGGGGATAAAGCACTACGGTGTGGATGCCCAAAGGAAACCCAATGAGTTTGTTCAAGAAAAGTTCACAGTCCATTAAGTTCTTACAGCCAACGATGGAGTCCTTTGAGACCATCATTGGACCTGCTACGGAGGTTCATGGCAGGCTAGTTGCTAATGAGAGTCTACGAATTGATGGTCGAGTTATCGGCAATATCGAGGCGCGCCAAGGTAAGAGTGTCAGCATAGCTTTGGGTCGAACGGGGGTGGTGCTGGGTGATATTTTCGCCTTTAGGGTTCTAGTTGCCGGCAAGGTAGAAGGAAATATCTACGCTACTGAGCGCGTTGAGTTGCATGAAGGTGCGGAAGTTCGAGGCGATATTACTTATGGTCAACTCGGAATTGAGCATGGTGCAAAATTAAATGGCCTGATGATCTCCAGAAATGGTGAGGAGCCAGAGGGCGCTACTGATTCTGCTGCAATTTTTCAAGCCAATTGGAGCAAAATTAAAAGCCAATAATTTTTGGCGCACATCATTTTTACCTATTAACGCATTAACAAGGATAGTAGCTCATGGGATTATTTGACTTGATTAAAGGCGGGTCTTTGCAGATGAGTCAAAGACAGTTTGATCAGTGCGTTTTTAATCACTATCGCGAACGATTTAACTACGATAGTTTTCAAAGTTTCTGGCATGCAACAACTTCAAACCCAGATGGTAGCGTTGGGCGCTTAGTTGATCGCCTTTATGCATGTGAGGATGGCTTTCCAAAAGATAGTCTTTTACATGCGCAGTTAGCAGAAGCCTCTTTGATCATTGAAAAACATTGGTTCAATACCTACGGTATTAGTCCAGAGTCCTTAAGTATTTTTTCAAATATCTGCACCCAGGCACAACAGGCTCTTGAGGAACAATTAAGTTCTGAAGCCGTTCAGCCTATTGAGATTGATCCTGAAGTGAGGGTTGATGGCTGTCAAAAAGCTCTGAACACGTATGAGCAAAATCTGGCTCAAATGGGTCTACCCAAGTTTGATGATTTAACCAAGATTCACTACTTTATGGTGGATATGAATGAAACCCTATCAGCCCCATTTAAATACAGCGGTAGTGTTTTAAAGGTTTTGGAGCAGGACTCTTATATGCAGGATGATGATGTTAGCTGGGGGCGATGGACTCTGTTTAGAGACGCTACTGGCTATACCGATATTTGGATTGTGCGCATAGAATCTGGAAAAGCCGAGGTAGTAAAAATGATTTCTAAGATAGATGCAGATGCCTACAGCTTAGATGAATCTCCTCGGGGAATTCAATATGATCTAGAAATTTTTAAGGCAATAGATAAGACACGTATTACTGCTTTTGATAATTCTGAATTTAATGATCCGCCACCGCCGTAT
>NZ_NCFJ01000432.1:0-2133 GCF_002281105.1 Polynucleobacter sp. 35-46-11 | reverse complement strand
TCTTCAAAAGGTAGGGTTTTGCGTAAGCCATTCTGCAGCTCCACCGTAAAAGTCGAGGGGGCTTTGCCTTTGGCATCAAAGTGCTTACCCTGCATAGCGCCCGGATCAGCTACGACTCCACCGCCGCCAGCTGCGAATACAGCATTTCCAGAAATGAGTGCGATAGATGCTGCAATCAGAGTTAATTGGGTTTTCATATGGACCTTGAGCTAATGCGAATATTGGTAAAAAGATACTTATCGAATGTAAAGAATGGGCTGTCATTGGGCAATTAGCCCTACAGCTAGTAAGCTAGTCCTGGGTGGATGGCAAAAAGACGGTAAATTGAGCCCCACCACTAGCGGCATCCTCATAACGAATGCTGCCACCATGACGAGAAACAATATGTTGGCAAAGCCATAAACCTAAGCCCATGCCTGAACGCTTATTGCTATTGGAGAGCAATTCAAATAAGTGCATCTGGGCATCATTTGGCACGCCACCGCCATTGTCAGAGATAAGCAATTGAACACCCCCAGAAACATCTCGACTCTCAATCTGGAGCATTCGAGAGGATCGAGTGGATTCACTTAGGGCCTGGATTGCGTTATTAATGAGATTCAGGAGCACTTGCTGGATCTCGCCACGATTAACGTTAATTACCGAATTCGAGCTCAGATCTAGAACCACTTGAATATTCTTTGCCTGAATTTCTGGCTTAGTAATCTTGAGAATAGATTCGATTAATTCGTCAAGCTCGATCTGTTCGGTGCCAATCTTTCCATCAGAAAATATAGAGCGCAGCGATTGAATGATGTTGGTAGCGCGCTGGTTATCAGCTAGTAAGGCAGCCAGAATCTCTTGATTTTGCTCGGCAGTCAAATGACCCTCAGATAACTTCTTCTGTAGAAACTGGATATTCAGTTGCGATGCCCCCAAGGGCTGATTAAGCTCATGGGCAATCGAGGCTGACAAAGCCCCTGTTGCTGCAGTCTTATTAGCTTTAAGTAAACTAGAAATCAAATTCTCGCGCTCAGTTAATAAGGCTTTAATTTCTTTGTTCTCAGTTTGCGACTGAGCACTTGCCAGCGCAATACGCTCAGACCAATAACCACCAATCGCAATGTAAGCCAGCGTGTTCATCACGATTTGCATGATTGTCAGAAGAATCAAAAACTGAGGAATCTGCTCAACTTGACGAATAGTGAGGCCAGATGCAACGACTACAGAGAGTCGCCCAATAGCAAAAAATAATTCTGCAGTAGTGGCGTATTGCAAATACATTAATTGCTTCGAAGGAGTCGACTTTCTCTTTTCGCGCAATTGAACAATCTGCCAAATAAAGAAAGATCCAGTAATGACACAAATGACTGCGGTTCGAATTTCGAATGTGCCATGAATCCGCATCCACTCAAAGAATGGAATGAAAATGAAGACGGAAAATATGAAGGCGTATTCGATGCGTTTACTAATTGGCTGATTCAGCGACCTACAAAATAGCAGTTGCAAAATAGCAGCCACATAGAACAATGTATTGGCTATGGTGAAATTAAATTCTGGCTTTGAGACATCCTCAATAGTCAAAACTCCAGTACCAAAGATGGCTAAGGCCGAAATACTCACCACCAAAGATCCCATCCAATATGCGCTTGGCCTAACAGCACTTTGAGAGCGATAGTAGTGATAGACACCCAATAGCAAACCCAACTGAATGGTGGCAAGAATATAGAAATACAGGGCTATCAGAAGCTTCATGCCATCTATCGTACAACGAGGCGAATATCCCCGATCTCAATCCTCTATCGGGGAGACTTTTACTGAGTCAGGCTAGGCAATCTACCAGTTAAAGTGAGATAGAAGAAGTAGAGAGCGCCAAGAAAAATCAGCGCGCCGATTAAATATTGCGGATAAGGAATTCCTTGCTCTGGCATGCCCTGCTTCTTACCCGTCACCATTGATCTGATGAGATTTTGTCTTTCGATCAAGCTCATGCCAACTGCGGCAACAATATGAACGACGACTAGGCCCAAAACTAAACTAGAAACCGCCTCATGAATCTCTGAAACAAAATTACCTAAAAACTCTTTAACGGATAAATAACCACTCAAGCCAATAATCAAGATGAGGAGCATCAGCGCAAACATGACCAGACCG
>NZ_NCFJ01000055.1:0-27194 GCF_002281105.1 Polynucleobacter sp. 35-46-11 | reverse complement strand
ATAGCGGTATCATGGGATTACCTATTTTTGAAGTTAACCAATTATTGGATTTCGCTAAAGTTGCCCGCATATGAATGAAGAAATTCTGATCAACATCACCCCACAGGAAACACGGGTGGCATTAATTCAGCAGGGTGCTGTTCAAGAACTGCAAATTGAGCGTACCTGTCAACGCGGCATCGTTGGCAATATTTATTTAGCCAAAGTAGTTCGTGTGCTACCGGGTATGCAATCTGCTTTTATTGAAATTGGTTTAGAGCGCACTGCATTTATGCACGTCGCTGATATCACGCAAAACAACCCGCAAGCACAAATTGAAAAGTTGCTCTTTGAGGGTCAAAATGTTTTAGTACAAGTTCTCAAAGATCCCTTGGGCACTAAAGGTGCGCGCCTCACGACCCAACTCAGTATTGCTGGGCGTAATCTGGTTTATCTCCCACCAGCTGGAACTGATGCAGCCACAGAAAAATATATTGGCGTATCCCAACGAATTGATCAGCCCGAGGAACGTGAGGCTATCAAGTCACGCCTTGCAGGACTCATGCCCGCAGATGAAAAAGGTGGAATTATCGTGCGCACCAGCGCACAAGATGCCAGCGATACCGAGCTTGAGAACGACATGCATTACCTACGCACGACCTGGGAGAGGATCCGAGAAGCTGTGAACCATAAGGCTGCCCCCAGCCTGCTTTATCAGGACCTCAGCTTGGCTGAACGTGTATTGCGCGATGTTGCTGGTGAAGAAACTACCAAAATTCGGGTTGACTCTGCAGAGAACTTTGAAAAGCTCAAAGGATTCGCTACCTTATACATGCCTAACCTCTTGGATAAGCTTACCCTGCATCGCGGCGAGCGCGCCCTCTTTGATTTATTTGATGTAGATGCTGAAATTAATAAGGCCTTAGGTCGAAGAGTTGATCTCAAGTCAGGCGGCTATCTGATGATTGATCAAACAGAGTCAATGACTACGATTGATGTCAACACAGGTAGTTATGTGGGTGCACGCAATCTTGATGACACCGTCTTCAAAACCAATCTTGAAGCTGCTCAGGCTATCGCTCGTCAACTCCGTTTACGCAATCTTGGTGGGATCATCATCATTGACTTTATTGATATGTTGAGCAAAGACCATCAAGAGTCAGTTTTACATGAACTCAATCGCAATTTAGATCGTGATCACGCCCGTACTTCAGTGAGCGACTTTTCCTCGCTAGGCCTGGTAGAGATGACACGCAAACGCACTCGAGAATCCCTTGCCCACATTACATGCGAGCCCTGCGCTACCTGCCAAGGCAAGGGTGAAGTCAAAACAGCACAAACTATTTGTTACGAGATTTTGCGCGAGATTGTTCGTGAGCATCGCCAATTTAATCCTCGAGAATTTAGAATTGTTGCGGCGCCTGATGTCATTGACCTGTTCCTTGAAGAAGAAAATCAATTTTTGGCGCAGCTTGGCGACTTCATCAGTAAGCCCATCAAACTTCAGGCGGAAGGCAGCTTCCGCCAAGAGCAGTACGACATCGTTCTTAGTTAATCATTAATTAAGCATTTGAAAACTGGATACGGTGCAAGTTAGCATACATGCCATCCTTAGCAATCAACTCTTCGTGTGAGCCATTTTCAATTACATGACCATGCTCTAGGACCACAATCCGATCGGCATGCTCAATGGTCGATAGGCGATGCGCAATTACCAGAGTGGTCCTACCCGCCATCAAGCGCTCTAGAGCATCCTGTACCTGACGTTCGGATTCAGAATCGAGCGCTGAAGTAGCCTCATCCAAAATAAGGATGGGCGCATCTTTATAAATGGCTCTCGCAATAGCTAGACGCTGACGCTGACCACCAGATAAGCGATTGCCGTTATCCCCAATTTGAGTATCGATTCCTTCAGGCATTTCTTTCATGAGTGCAGATAAGTTAGCTGCCTCCAGCGCCTCTATCACGCGCCCACGGTCAATGCCTTCAGGACCAACAGCACCATAGGCTACGTTTGCTGCAATGCTGTCATTAAACAAAATCACATCCTGACTCACAAAAGCAATTTGCTTGCGAACATCTGCAAGAACAATATCTTCGAGCGGAATATCGTCCAAGAAAATTTGGCCGCTTGTCGGTTTAAAGAATCGGGGCAATAAATTCACTAGCGTAGATTTACCCCCACCAGATGGACCAACGAAGGCAACGACTTCACCAGGCTTAATATTTAAATTCACGCCGGAGAGAGCATCCTTACGCCCCGCTTCTTGCTGATAAGAGAAGCCTACATTCTCAAAACGAATTCCACCCTTAGCTTTCACTAAAGGCTTCATATTTTCCTTGCGAGACTCATCCTCTTCAAAAGGTTGATCCATGAGGGAGAAGATCATTTCCGCTGCAGTTAAGCCGCGTTGTAAGGGTTGATTGATATCGGCCAAGTGCTTGATCGGCGAGATCACCAACATCATCGCAGTAATAAAAGATGCAAAGCCACCTACCGTAACACCTTCGGAGGATGACTGCATTAAAGCAATCACCAGCACAATTGATAGCGCCATGGAAGCAATCAGTTGAGTAATCGGCTGATTCAGACCTCCAGCTACCGCTGACTTCATGGCGAATTTGCGGAGGCGGTCAGCTTTTTCCATAAAGCGACTCATCTCATACTCTTCAGCACCATGTACTTTCACGATCTTGTACCCAGCAGCAGATTCCTCAACGATGTAAGCAAGCTCACTAGTGAGCCTCTGCTGCTCACGATTCAGGGATCGTAGACGCTTATTAATCTTACTCATGATGAAGGCAATGATGGGAAAGATCACTAAAACCACCAAAGTCAGTTGCCAATTTAGATAAATCAGATAACCAATTAATCCGATCACCGTAAGAGAATCTCTTACCAAGCTGATTAACATGCCACCCATAATGGAGAGCACATTGTTCACCTCAAAAACAACTGCGTTAATTAGATTAGATGCAGAGTTCTTTTGAAAAAAGGTGGTTGAGGCATTTAACAGCGTCTGAAACATTTGCTCACGTAATTTGAGCAGTACTGAGTTAATAACGCGAGTTAGCAAATAATTTGACAGAAACTGGGCCAAACTACGAACCAAGGCCAAACCTACCAAGAAAACCGGCACCTGCCACAGCTTGTTATCCATCTGACCAGTGAATCCCCGGTCAAGCAAAGGCTTCATTAAGGCTGGGATGGAAGTTTCAGCCCCAGCAACCAGCGCCATGGCTAATAAGGACCCAATAATCGTCCAGATATGGGGCTTGAGGTACTGAATTAAGCGATTTAGGGAGGTGCGGTCTTGAGCATTCATATAATGAATTATGCCCACCTTATCAGTCATACTCATCACTCGCAATGAAGAGGCCAATTTGGCCGATTGCTTGACCTCCCTAGAGGGGATTGCCCAGCAAATCGTGGTGGTCGACACCAATAGCACCGATAGCACCCTAGAAATCGCCAGAAGCCATGGGGCCCTCATTAGCCAGCCAGCGGATTGGCCAGGATTTGGACCCCAAAAGAACCGTGCTCTAGAGCTCGCAACAGGCGAATGGGTTCTGTCTCTAGACGCTGATGAGCGCCTCACTCCCGCCCTCAGAAGTGAAATTCTCACTGCCATTCATCACTCGGCGCATGTCGACTGTTTTGCCATTCCACGCCTTTCTTGGTATTGCGGTCGCTTTATCCGCCACTCTGGCTGGAATCCGGATTATGTGGATAGATTGTTTAAACGTGGGACGGCTCGTTTCTCAGATGACCTCGTTCATGAGCGACTAATCCCCAATGGGCAAGTGGCGAAGTTGGAGAACCCCATGTTGCACTACAGTTTCATGAACTATTCACAAGTGCTTCAAAAGTTAGATCGCTATTCAACAGCTTCTGCAGAGCAGGCATTTGCCAAAGGGAAAAAGAGTAGTCCATTAAAGGCCGTGCTTCATGGCCTCTGGGCCTTTACTCGAACCTACTTCATAAGACTTGGATTTCTAGATGGCCCTCAGGGCTTTGCCTTAGCGATCTCCAACGGGCAAGGTACCTACTACCGCTACATGAAGTTATGGCAATTGCATCAAGAAGCTGCGAATAACCCACATCACGGCAAATGATCTCCGTACTTTTAGCGACCTATAACTGGCCACAGGCTCTCAAGCTCTGTCTTGAGTCGCTTGGCACTCAAACTGATTTAGATTTTGAAATCATCATTGCTGATGACGGCTCTACATTAGAAACTAAGAGCTTGATAGAAGTAACCCAGAAAAATTTCCCAGTAAAAATTACCCATCTTTGGCAGGAAGATCAAGGCTTTCGCAAGACCCGCATTCTTAATCAAGCAATCGAGGCAGCACGCAGTGACTATCTCGTATTTTTAGATGGCGACTGCCTTGTACAACCAGACTTTATTGCCCAGCATCGAATCCTATCTCAGGCCAACCACCTAGTTACAGGCAGTCGCGTCTTGCTGAATGCCGAACTCAGCAAACAATTACTGTCATGGCAGCAGTGGGATTTCAAAAAATTTATCGATAAGCTGTTGAGCTATCGACTCTCTGGTGGCGCCAACAAATACTGGCCCCTCAAAATAAAGCTTGGGGATGGTGCCTGGCGCAACTATAAGAAATTCGTATGGCGTCGTATTAAGGGTTGCAATATGGCCTGTTGGAAAGCCGATGCCAAAGCCATTGGCGGCTTTGATGAAACCATGACAGGCTGGGGGCACGAGGATGCGGATTTTGTTTTCAGACTACAGAACAGGGGCTTGATTCGTAAATCCGGATCCTGGTCGACTGAAGTACTTCATCTCTACCACCGCATCAATGATCAATCGAATGCAGCAGAAAATGCGCGTCGCGTCCGTGAAAAAATTCTGGCTAAAGCTAAGTAGGATTGAGTTACATTAGCCCCATGACTGCATTCTCAGCACTAAAGCCGAAAAAAGTTTTATTTATTGCGACTCGCCAAATTGGTGACGTCCTGGTCACTACACCGCTAATTTCACAAGCGCGCGAGCTATGGCCTTATGCTGAGTTTCACTTTTTGGGCTACCGCGGCAAGCTCGAGATGCTCAAAGGCAATCCTGATATAGCTAAAACAGTTGAAACCTCAGACCGCCCTAGACTCAAAGAATATCTCTCCTTATTCTTCAAACTCTTTCAACGTTATGACCTCGCTGTGGTCACTCAACCTAGTGATCGCGCCTATTTCTATGGTCTAGCAGCAGCTTATCACCGCGTGGGCGTTCTAGGTGGCCATCCTCAAGGTCTCACTGAGCAAGACAAAGCTAAGAAAAGTAAGAGTGATAAACAAAATGCCTGGAAAAAGGCCATCAGCTTGCATACTGTTGATGTAGATTATTTTGCGCAACATGTCATTACTGAAAAGCTTCGCCTACTCGAGATCTTCTACAAAAATCCGCTGGAAGTATTTAAGAAACCAATCTCGGTAACGGCTCCTGCTGGTGATCCGATTACCCCAAGTATTGCTGGACAACTTCACTCGCCTTATGTAGTGGTGCACCCCGGACCCTTAACCGCTTATAAGCGTTGGCCACTTGCCTATTGGCAAACATTGCTGACATGGATTACGAAACAAGGTTGGCAAGTTGTGCTGAGCGCATCCCCGGCCCAGCAAGATCTGCAACTCAATCAAGATATTCTTTCATTACTTGATGAAGAAACCCGTAAACATATTGTTGATGCCGCAGGCCTACTCACTATCCCGCAAGCGGGAACGCTGATTCGTGGAGCAATTGCGTATGTCGGCGTAGATACTTCCATCACACACTTAGCAGCCGCATGCAATACACCAACTATTGCCTTGTTTGGCCCGACACCACCCACCAACTTTGGGCCTTGGCCTAATGGTTTTATTGGTGAACAGCCCTATCAATTGAGATCCCGCTCTCAGACGGTTGGTAATGTCACGATTTTGCAAGGACCTGGTGAGTGCGTCCCCTGCCGTAAAGCAGGCTGCGAAGATCGCGCAAATAGCAAGAGTGAGTGTTTGGACCAACTAGATCCAATTCAAGTAATCAAAGCGCTTCAAGCCGCCACAAATAGATAAGCAACTAGGTAGTTTTGGTAATGCTGATTTAATCGCGTTAGATTAGTGGTACTGAACCTGAACAGTGTTGGATTGCTTAGCTGCCAATATTTGATTTAAGCTATGCAAGCACGCATCATCTGGATAGATACGTAATTCTTCTGGGAACTGCATCAGGCAAGCTCCGCCGCTAGTAGTGACTGCAGCTGTGAGCATTAAGCCCTTCAAGCCTTCGCTAGCACTTGGCATAGAGGCTGCTGCAGGCCCCAACTTAGGATCTCGCACTCGATTACTCATTAAGTAGGGGCCAATTTGGCTGCGTAAGGATTTGAGATCAATTGCTGAATCGATAGCTAGATGAACGTTACGTGCAAATCGCATGCGAGCACCGGTGATATCCATTACGGCTTCTGAGACGATACGTACCCCACCAGAAAACTTATCGGGAGTAACGTTAACTTTAGCTACTAGCAACTCATCTTCTTTGAGCCAAGAACGATTCGGCTCAAAGACTTCACTATAGAGTGTCACCTCAATGGCAGCAGTTCCATCATCAATCGTCGCTATCATCATGCGACCGCGTTGACCAGTCAGCATTCGAGCGGAAGTAATAATCCCTGCAATCAACTGATCCTTACCTTCTGTCACTTTAACCAAAGGTTGGCGAATGAAGTGCGCCGTCTCGTCGCGGTAGGCATCAAACATATGACCAGTGAGACAAAGACCTAGAGAGCTTTTCTCGTCCTGAAGGCGCTTCTTTTCAGACCAGACTGGTTCGCGCACCAACTCAGGTAAGTGGCGATCCTCTTCTCCCGCTACCTCAAACAAGCTCACTTGATTGACGGAAGCCTCTGCTTGTTCAGCGGCTTCAATTGCGCGCGCAAGAGAAGCCAATAGAGTTGATCGAATATCGTAAGGATTGCCGCCAGCAGGAATGGAATCCTTATATAAGCTATCAAAGGAGCCAGCACGCATCAAAGCCTCAATGGCTCGACGGTTCACCTGCCTACGATCAACGCGTGCACAGAAATCAAATAAATCCTTAAATGGGCCGCCCGACTCACGCGCTTTCACAATCACTTCAATAGCTGCCTCACCAGTACCCCGAACCGCTCCTAAACCATAACGAATATGGCTAATTGGAGAATCGGGAGTAGCATCTGGTGCACGCAAAGGTGTGAACACATAAACACCAGTATTAATGTCTGGTGAGAACACGCGAATATTATTTGCCAAACAATCGTCGTACAGAATCTTCACCTTATCGGTGTCATCCATTGCGAGTGATAAGTTGGCCGCCATAAATTCAGCGGGGTAGTAGGCTTTTAACCAAGCAGTTTGATAGGCCAAGAGCGCATAGGCAGCAGCATGGGATTTATTAAATCCATAGCCAGCAAAGCGCTCCATCAAATCATATATCTCGTTGGCCTTACCCTCAGTAATACCACCAGCTTTTGCACCATCACTAAAAATCTTGCGATGCTGCGCCATCTCTTCAGGCTTCTTCTTACCCATCGCACGACGTAACATATCGGCGCCACCGAGTGAGTAGCCGCCGATCATCTGCGCCATCTGCATCACCTGCTCTTGATAGACCATGATGCCATAGGTCTCTTGCAGAACGGGTTCAATCCGTGGATCTGGATACTCTACTTTTTGACGGCCATGCTTACGCTCAATGAAGTCCGGGATCAAGTCCATTGGGCCCGGACGGTAAAGTGCGACGAGCGCAATAATGTCTTCGAAGCGGTCAGGCTTGGCTTCACGAAGCATGCCTTGCATGCCACGACTTTCTAGCTGGAAGACCGCAACCGTATTGGCATTCTTTAAAACTTCAAAGGCTTTTTCATCATCGAGTGGAATCTCACCGATATTCCAGTCCTTACGATCGGCATGTAATGTCTTAATCCATTTTTCAGCAGCCGCCAAAATCGTCAGCGTTGTTAGACCCAAGAAGTCGAACTTTACTAAGCCGATTGCCTCAACGTCATCTTTATCAAACTGACTAATGACGGAGCCACTCTCTTGATCTTTAGAGTCTTTTGCTTCTTGCGTGTAGAGCGGGCAAAAATCGGTTAAACGGCCAGGGGCAATCAACACACCACCTGCATGCATACCGACGTTGCGGGTCATGCCCTCTAACTGCTGTGCCAAAGATAAAAGTTGGCGCACTTCATCTTCATTCTTTTCGCGCTCACCTAACTGCTTCTCTTCCTTCTTCGCCATTTCAATAGTCATGTACTGACCTGGCTTATTCGGAATCAACTTAGCAATACCATCAACGAAGTTATAGCCTTGCTCCAGCACACGACCAACGTCACGAATCGCCGCTCTGGCAGCCATGGTTCCAAAGGTAGCGATTTGACTGACCGCATCTTTTCCGTATTTATCCTTTACGTACTGAATGACACGATCGCGCCCATGCTGACAGAAGTCGATATCGAAGTCGGGCATCGATACCCGCTCAGGATTTAAGAAGCGCTCAAAGAGCAAGTTGTAGCGCAATGGATCTAGATCAGTAATGCCGAGTGAGTAAGCAACCAAAGAGCCAGCACCAGATCCACGACCAGGGCCCACTGGTACGCCATTGTTTTTTGCCCAGTTAATGAAGTCAGCAACAATCAGGAAGTAGCCTGGGAAACCCATTTGAGCAATCGTCTTTACCTCAAAGACAAGGCGCTCGTGATAACGCGCTTCTTCCTTGGCGCGCTCTTCTGGATCCGGAAAGTTGCGCTCCATATGGCGCTTCAAACCAATTTCCGATTGCTGCAATAAATAATCGTCGAGCGTAATGCCAGGTGGCGTTGGGAAATCCGGCAAGCGTGGCTGACCTAAGGTCAACGAGAGATTGCAACGTTTCGCAATCTCTACTGAATTAGCGAGTGCAACAGGTAAATCTGCAAAGCGCTTTTCCATCTCCTCTTGAGATAAGAAATACTGCTCTTCATTAAATTTTTTGGTGCGACGGGGATTACCTAAGAGCTCACCCTCAGCAATACAAACACGCGCCTCATGGGCCGTGAAATCACTGCGTTGCATAAATTGCACTGGGTGCGTAGCAACGATGGGTAGACCCAATTCACTAGCAAGATGACAGGCAAGCTGAAGCTGCTTTTCATCCTGGGGATGACCGCCACGTTGTACTTCAATGTAAAAAGCATTCGGAAATAATTTTGCCCAATGCTTGGCAGCGTCTTTAGCTTGGTCTTCTTGACCAGCTAAAAGCGCAGTACCAACATCACCCCAACGTCCACCAGAAAGTGCAATCAATCCATAAGCCAAAGTTCTTTTTGCTGCTTTATCTTCAGCTTTAGAAGCGGGCTCACTAAACCATTTGGGATCTACTTCGGCACGACCACGCGTCTGGTTTTCTAGGGAAGCCTTACTCAGCAACTGACACAGGTTGAGATAACCAGAGTGGTTTTGAACTAAGAGCAATAAACGGTAGGGCTGATCCGGGTCCTGAGGATTACTCACCCAAACATCCGCGCCCGCAATTGGCTTAATTCCGCCAGAACGTGCAGCACTATAAAACCGGACTAAACCAAATAAATTGCTTAAATCGGTGAGCGCTAAGGCTCCCATGCCATCTTTTTCAGCCGCGGCTACCGCATCATCAATGCGAACGACGCCATCCGTAATTGAAAACTCGGAATGGACGCGCAGATGAACAAAACGGGGTGAAGCCATGAGATCATTTTAGCTGTGCCGAACTTGAAAAACCCCTCACCCCCAGCCGACGGCTATCGCGGGCGATTTGCCCCCTCGCCTACTGGCCCGCTGCATGCGGGATCGCTCGTTGCGGCCCTGGGAAGCTGGTTAGATGCCCGAAAAAATCAAGGGAAATGGCTACTCCGAATTGAGGATTTAGACACCCCCCGCTGCATTCCGGGAGCTGACCAAGAAATCATGCGTCAATTGCTTGCCTGCGGGCTTAGCTGGGATGAGGAGCCCACATGGCAATCCAAGCACCAAGATCGCTATAAACAAGCTCTAGAGCGCTTAAATGGGCTCCAAACCGTCTATCCCTGCACCTGTTCCCGACAAAGCATCGCAAGCGCTCTAGAAGCTCAAGGCGTGATTACCGCCCGCAATCAAGAAATGGTTTACCCGGGCACCTGCCGTCCCCAAGAAATCCCCGCATACAAGGATGAAAGCGTCCTCTTGGATGGGGTAGCTTGGAGACTTACCCTTCCCCCAGGCCTCAGCCTTCATTTTGAAGATCTGGCACTGGGCAATCAAAGTCAGGATCTCAATCGAGAAGTGGGAGATTTTGTACTGCGTCGTCGAGATGGCGTATTCACCTATCAACTCGCGGTAGTAGTAGATGATGCAGAACAAGGAATTACTCACATTGTGCGTGGCGTAGATTTACTGAGCAACACGGCACGACAAATTCATCTTCAACACGTTTTAGGGTATACAACCCCGAACTACTTGCATTTACCCTTAGTACTGGATGAGCATGGCGAAAAGCTCAGCAAGCAAACTTTAGCGAGCGCTATTCATACTGATAATGCGCAGCAAGCTTTACAAGAATTACGTAAAGCTGCAGAGCATTTAGGACTGAGAGATCTTCCGAGTGGAAAAGAGATTTCGATCGCTGAGTGGCTCTTAGCAGCCACTCAGGCTTGGGATAGAAAAATTATTTCTTCTTAAAGCCGCCGAGCAAAGCGCCGACAGCTGGTCTTGCAGGCGTGATACCGACTTTTTTCTCATCACTATTTGAGGTACTAGTGTTCGACTGTGTCACAGCGCTAGGCTCATAAGGTTTATAGAAAAATGGGTCTGACATTTTTGCTGGAGCATCTGATCTCGAGGAGCTTCTACTAGGCGCTGGACTAAAGCTAGGAGCGCCCTCAGGCAATGGCTGAATATCTAACTTCCGCTTCATCAACTTTTCAATATCGTCGAGCAAACGTTTTTCACTGGCATCGACCAATGCAATCGCATCGCCCTTACTACCTGCACGACCCGTACGACCGATGCGGTGAATGAAGTCTTCGGCATTAAACGGCAACTCGTGATTAATCACACAAGGCATTGACGGAATATCTAAACCGCGAGCAGCTACGTCAGTTGCAACTAAGGCTTCAATCGCTCCAGACTTAAATGCATCTAAAGTAAGAGTGCGCTCACCCTGACTCTTGTCTCCATGAATCGCGCCCGCTTTAATGCCATCACGCTCTAATGAACGCGCTAATCGAGCACAACCTAAACGGCTATTAGTAAAAATGATGCACTGACGAGATAAGCCTTGACGAGTACGCGCTTCAAGCACTTTCACAATCGCGCGTTGCTTGTCGGCACTAGACACCATATGCACTACTTGCTTCACCGTATCTGCCGCAGCGTTTTGACGTGCCACCTCCACAGTAACTGGAGTACGCAAATAACTCTGCGCTAACTTTTTAATCTCAGGCGAGAACGTGGCTGAGAACAAGAGTGTTTGGCGCTGCGCTGGAATCAAATCAATGATGCGCTGTAAGTCAGGCAAGAAGCCCATATCGAGCATACGGTCCGCTTCATCTAACACCAGAATTTCTACTTGAGAGAGATTGGCTACCTTTGAGCCAATGTGATCCAGCAAGCGTCCTGGGGTAGCAATCAAAATCTCGACACCACCACGCAATGTGGCAACTTGCTCTTTCATATCCACGCCACCGTAAACCACGGCAGCACGTAAATCAGTGTGCTTAGAATAGCTCGCTGCGTTCTCGGCAACCTGAACAGCCAACTCACGCGTTGGTGTTAATACCAAAGCACGGATTGGATGACGAGCAGGCGAGGCACTGCTGCTCGCATGACGCAGAATCTTTTGAATAATTGGCAACACAAAAGCGGCTGTCTTACCGGTACCCGTTTGGGCCGCGCCCATCAAATCACTGCCTGCCAATACGTGCGGAATGGCTTGCGCTTGAATCGGAGTTGGGGTGTTGTAACCCTGCTCAGATACCGGGGTGTTGTAACCCTGCTCAGATACCGCTTTTTGAATCTTTGGATCTAAGCCAAAGTCAGCAAAGGTAATTGTTGCTGGGGTGGCGCTACTCTCAGTAGCGCCGGTAGGGGAATTTATTTCAGGAACAGTATTTGTCAAGGTAACTTACAGAATGGCTGCAATGCCGGCCTTCGCGGTTTCGGCATCCTCAGTCGATTTAACGCCGGAAACGCCGACTGCGCCGATGGTAAACCCATTTACCTCGATATTGACGCCACCTTCTAACATGCCCGAAATATGCGGGGCAGATAAAAATGAGATACGTCCGTTATTAATAATCTCTTCATATACACGGCTCTCACGTTTACCCATTGCAGCAGTACGCGCTTTTTCTTGAGCAATGTAAGCAGAGACAGGTGCACAACCATCACGACGGGCTAAACCCAACAAGTGGCCGCCATCATCACAAACAGCAATCGTTACCGCCCAATTATTTTTAGCTGCATGCTGATCAGCCGCAGTCAAAATCTTTTGAACATCAGCCTGAGTTAAATAAGGTTTAGTTGCCAACATGTGAAATCTTTCTGTCTCGAATATGTTTTATTTGATGAAAGTACTATCTATATAAGTACTTGAATTATAAGGGGTGTAGGCCAATTAATCCACCAGCCGACACCCCATTGACACCCAACTTACTGATTATTGTAGAAATTCTTGGGCAGCAACCACACCGCTGGCCTTAGGCTTATAGCCCATCGAACCCAAACTCATCTCTACTCCACTAAGTGCAGCCATCAGACTGAGCTCATTGCAATCACCTAAATGACCGATGCGGAAGGCTTTACCTTTAATTTTTCCAAGTCCTGTACCGAGAGATAAATTGAACTTCTCCAGAGCATGCTTACGCAGAATATCCGCATCCATACCTTCTGGTGTAGCAATACAAGTGAGCACTGGAGAATGGCAATCTTTATCTTGACACTGGATTTCTAAGCCCCACGCATTAACCGCTTCACGGCAAGCTGCCGCCAAACGTTGATGACGGGCAAAGATCGTGTCCAGACCTTCAGCCATGATCATGTCGATAGCTTCATGCAAGCCGTACATTAAATTCGTGCTCGGCGTCGTTGGCCAGTAACCTGTTTTATTGGACTCCAAGATCTCATCCCAAGCCCAATAGGCCTTGGACATCTTGTTTGTTTTGCTGACTTCAATCGCCCTTGCAGACAAAGCATTAAAGCCAATTCCTGGAGGCAGCATCAAGCCTTTTTGTGAGCCAGACACGGTCACGTCAGCACCCCATTTGTCATGCTCATAGTCCGCAGAACCTAAGCCAGAAACGGTGTCAACCAAGAGCAGGGCTGGGTGCTTGAGAGAATCGATCGCCTTACGAACCGCAGCAATATTGGAAGTAACGCCGGTGGAGGTTTCGTTATGGACCACACAAACTGCTTTGATTTCGTGTCCTGTGTCTTTGCGTAAACGCTCTTCGATGACTGAAGCATCAACACCCCAACGCCAAGTATCTTGGCCAGGCTTCGTTACCACCTCAACCTCTAAGCCCAGACGCTTGCCTAGGGCACGCCATAAGTTAGCAAACTGACCAGTTTCATAAAAAAGCACCTTGTCGCCCGGATTCATCACGTTGACCAAAGCGCCTTCCCAAGAACCTGTTCCAGAAGCTGAGTAAATAATGACTGGTTGCTCGGTCTTAAAAATCTTTTTAATGCCATCCAAAACCTTAAGGCCGAATTGACCAAATTCTGGTCCACGATGATCAATGGTTTGATAGCTAATTGCCCGCAGAATGCGTGATGGCACTGGGCTTGGTCCAGGGATATGTAAGAAATGACGACCTGAGAGGTGGTTATCTAGTTTTAGCATGCTGTGTCTCACTTGGTTTTTGTAGTTAATCTTGCAAGCCAGTGTAAGGCACTTTTTTCTAATTTACAATTTTGTATGCAAAATATTTATACAATAAGTAAAAATTAAGCTATTTACAGTTTTTTTTATAGCTATTGATAGGTTATAGTAAATATGTATACAAAATTAAGGCATTTCCAATGATGCTCACAACGCCCGCAAATACGCAAAACTTGCATGAAGCTACCTTCCTAAAGCTCAGAGCTTTATTAGTGGAGGGCGCCATTACGCCGGGAAGCAAACTCAATGAACGGGAGTTGGCAGAGCAGCTCAACGTGTCACGCACCCCTATTCGCGAGGCAATTCGACGCTTAGCCGCTGATGGCTTAGTTGAGCTGATTGCAAACCGCGGAGCAATTGCAGTGCAACTCAGCCGAGATGACATCCTGCACACCTTTGATGTGATTGCGAATTTAGAGGGCTACTCTGGAGAGTTAGCAGCACAAAACATAAACGATCAAGCGCTCATTGAGCTTGAAGCTCTCCAATATGAAATGATGGCCTCGTATGCTCGCAGAGATCTCTCAAGCTACTACCGACTGAATCTCAAGATTCACCAAGCCATTAATCAAGCGGCAAACAATCCCGTCTTAAGTCAGCTGTTTACCCAGGTCAATGCCCGCATTGAGGCACTGCGCTTTCGCTCGAATCAAGATGGCGTGAAATGGGAAAAAGCTGTTGTCGAGCACCAGGAAATGTTAGATGCATTAAAGGCACGTGACAGCGTGCGCATGCGCAAAGTCATGATGCAACACGTCATGAATAAACGTGATGTTGTTATTCAATTAGTTGACTCAGAATCCAAACAGAAAGTTGCGGCATGAACAAGCCACTCGATTTACCACTTCCAGACTTCGTTGCCAATAAGGCAGAGTTAGCCAAGCGCCTCAGGCAAGAAACCTCTGGTGAAGTCATGACAGACATAGCTAGTCGTGGACGCTACGCAACAGATGCTTCAATTTATCAAGCAATGCCTGTGGCTGTCTTTGTTCCTAAAACAGCCGAAGATATTGCAACTGCTATTCAGATTGCAGCTGATCTAGGGGTTCCAGTGTTGCCACGCGGAGGTGGTACTAGTCAGTGCGGGCAAACCACTGGCACAGCACTCGTGATCGACAATACAAAATACTTTCGCAAACTCTTGCATGCTGATCCAGAAAAAGCAACCGCAGTGGTTGAGCCTGGCATTGTTTTAGACCACCTGAATGCTGCACTCAAACCCCATGGCCTCTGGTACCCGGTAGATGTCTCCACTGCTGGTCAGGCAACGATTGGTGGCATGGCCGGTAATAACTCTTGCGGAAGTCGCTCTATTGCCTATGGAAACATGGTGCACAACGTTTTAGGAATTGATGCTTGGCTAGCAAATGGACAAGTGGCTAGCTTTGGAAATTACGCCAATAGTTCTGGCGCCGCAAAACAACTTGGTGATTTTGTAAAAGGTCTTGCCAATACCCTCCAACCAGAAATCGAAGCACATTTCCCCAAGGTATTACGTCGTGTAGCTGGATACAATCTCGATGTCTTTCATCCACAAAGCGAGCGTCCATATACCCAGGACGGTAGCGTCAATTTAGCGCATCTACTAGTTGGTAGCGAAGGTACCTTGGCTTATTTCAAATCACTTGAACTGAAGTTAGCGCCTTTGCCACAACATAAAGTACTTGGGGTAGTGAACTTTGTAAGCTTCTTCAAGGCGATGGATAGTGCGCAACATATCGTCAAGCTTGGGCCCACTGCCGTTGAGTTAGTTGATCGCACGATGATTGACTTAGCGCGCCACAACCCGAGCTTTAAGAAAACCATTGAGACTGCCCTCATTGATGCTAGCGGCCCCACTCCTGAAGCAATCCTATTAGTGGAGTTCTCCGGCGAAGCGCACGCCCCCTTGCTCGAGAAATTAAAATCGTTGCAGAGTTTGATGGGTGACCTAGGTCTACCAGGCTCGGTAGTGGCTATGCCTGATGCTAGTTTGCAAAAGAATTTATGGGAGGTGCGTAAGGCTGGTCTAAATATCATGATGAGCTTGAAGGGCGATGGCAAGCCAGTCAGCTTTATCGAAGACTGCGCAGTCCCACTAGAGAGTCTTGCTGAATATACCCAAGCACTCACAGACGTATTTGCTAAATACGGTTCACGCGGTACTTGGTATGCGCATGCTTCAGTAGGCACCCTCCATGTACGCCCTATCCTAGATATGCGCCGTGATGGCGCACAAAAAATGCGTGCGGTTGCTGAAGAGGCATCTGCATTGGTGCGTAAGTACAAAGGCGCCTATAGTGGCGAACATGGTGATGGACTTTGTCGCGGAGAGTGGATCTCCTGGCAATTTGGACCCAAGATTACTGAAGCGCTTGCAGAAATTAAACATGGGTTTGATCCAAATGGATTATTTAATCCCGGCAAGATTGTTGATCCACCCAAGATGGATGATGCAAGCAATTTCCGCTTTCCACCAAGCTACAAGGTCATTCCACTGCAACCTGCTTTAGATTGGTCCGCTTGGAATGTACAAAATAATCCTGTCACTGAAGAGACCAGCGCTCCCGGCACTGGTGGCGACCCTGCAATGGGCTTAGCTAAAGCAGTAGAGATGTGCAATAACAATGGTCACTGTCGCAAGTTTGATGCGGAAGTGATGTGCCCAAGTTATCGTGTGACTCGCGATGAAAAGCATCTCACTCGTGGTCGCGCTAACACTTTACGTCTCGCACTTTCCAATCAACTGGATATTAAAGACGAAAGTTCACCTCTTGGTAGTGATGCTATTAAAGAAGTGATGGAGCTCTGTGTCAGCTGCAAGGCCTGTCGCCGTGAATGTCCTACTGGCGTTGATATGGCGAAGATGAAGATTGAGTTTTTATCAGCATACAAAAAACGGGTTGGGCACTCATTACGAGATCTAGCCGTAGCCTATTTACCGAAATATGCACCTATCATTAGCAGCATTCCTGGTTTGCCTGCGCTACTTAACTTGCGAAATCACATTACTCCGATTGCTAAAGTACAAGAATGGGTGATGGGTATTTCTGCACAAAGAAGTTTGCCAACCTGGAAAGCCAAAACATTCTGGAGCGAGAAAAGCAAGCTCACACCATACCAATTTACGCCAGCAGAACTCAGTACAGCAGATGCAAACGGTCATCAGGGTGTGGTACTTTTAGCCGATACCTTCAATGCCTACTTTGAAGATGAAAACTTGCAGGCTGCACTAGCTGTTCTGAAGGCTGCTGGCTATCGCGTTCATATTCCACAAAAGAGCTTAGTAAAACAAGAATCACAAGCAGCCTCGAGCAACACCTGCTCTAAAGAATTTTGTTGTGGTCGCACTTATCTGGCAGCAGGCATGGTTGATAAAGCTAAAGCCAGCTTAGATGAATTAGTGAATCATTTAGCTCCATTTGCAGAAAAAGGGGTCCCGATTATTGGTCTTGAGCCTTCGTGTCTTTTCACGCTAAAGGATGAGGCTTTAGTCATGGGCTTTGGTGAGCGTGCAGTTACTGTAAGCAAGCATGTGCAACTCTTAGAGGAGTTCCTGGCTAGCGAAGCAAAAAGTGGCAAGCTCCAGTTGCAATTAAAACCAGCATCGCGCCCAGTACTATTTCATGGGCATTGCCATCAAAAATCATTTGCAGCCGTCACACCAGCGCTGGAGCTTCTGAAACTCATCCCCAATGCAGAACCCAAGCTGATCGAATCATCCTGTTGCGGCATGGCAGGTAGCTTTGGTTATGAAGCTGAGCACATTGAAGTGTCAAAACAAATGGCAGAAGCAAGCCTCTTGCCAGCAATTCGTAAAGCGCCAGATAGTTGGGTGGTTGCGGATGGGACAAGCTGTCGCCATCAGATTGCTGATGGCACGCAAAGAGAGGCTGTACATATTGCCAAAATTTTGGCGGCCCATCTCTAATCTATTGAATGGTTTACTTAGCGCATCACGCCGTAAGCGAGCATCAACAGTGTTCCAGTCAATAAGGCTGGAACGAGGCGGCGTGTTGGCTTAGAAACCATCACGCCAATACTGAGAACGCAAATCAGAATCCGAATCCATACAGGGACGGTTGCCAAGAGGCCAATGGGCATCAAAACCATTCTGACAACCAGAGCGGCAACCATCGCATAAGTTACCGCTGCAAGCCAACGAAAGATTTCGCTTTCTTGATTAATTTTTTTGGCGAGTAAAACGCCAATTGCTCGGCAAAAGTATGTGCCGATTGTGGCGCCAGCTAAGGCAATCCATAAACCCCAACCTTGAAGAGCGGCATTCATTAACCTATTACCCCCGCTTTCTTACGCAATACTTTGCGATCGAATAAGTAGGCAACAGTTCCCGCCACTAAGCCGGTAGTCAGCAAGCTTGTATCGCGATCCAAAATAAAGAAAAATGGCCCGAGAATAAATCCCAATCCGATAGCAATGCGATTAATCCAAGGGCCTACTTCAGTAAACGTGAGCAAAAAGAATAAAGGGTTGATGAATACCAAACCCAAGGTGATTGCCGGTGGCACCATGCCCGCCAGAAAATAACCCAAAATAGTGCCCGGCACAGAGATCAACCAACATAGCAAGCCAAGACCGATGAAATAGCTAGATCGATGCTTAGCTTCGATAGTCTGAAACTCGCGCATAGAGATTGCCCATGCAGTCATTGCTAAAAGATGAACGGAAGCGTAAAGACTGTGATTACGATCTTTTTCATGAAGCTGAGGAAAGAGTGTCACCGTCATAGTGATAAAGCGCGTGGACGTTAAAGTCACCGCCAAAGCTATTGCAATCACCGATGATCCAGTAATCGCCATCTCCAATAAAACTACCTGACCAGGTAACGCAAACATAAAGAAACTGGTGGCTCCAGTAAACCAAGCATCCATGCCATTGGTTTTACCCATCGCCCCAAATCCCACCATACCTGCAAATAAAACCATGGCTGGCGCCCCTGATGCATCCCGAATACCAGCCCAAAAAGCATCCCTACGGCTTTTAAAGCGCTGCGCTACCGAAGCCTCTAGAGCAATTTCACTAGGGTCTATAAACGGTTGGTCGGCAGATGACATGGGATGATTGTAAGTGAGATGAGATCAAGCTTTACTGAATAGATTCACAAGTCGAGCGCCCACTGAATATGCTCAGCCACTAGCGCATCAGCCGCAGGCAAGGCACTTGATAAGTCCTCACGGATCGGGCCCTTATCTACCTCGGGCACGCTACTATCAGCCAAAGCATTACCCATCGCTACAGCCAAGTTTCTGCGCCAGCGTGAATAGCCAATTCGGCGAATAGCGCTACCCTCATGGCGCTTCTCAAATTCATCTTCGGTCCAAGACCAAAGTTGCAAGAGGCTTGCTCTACCAAGCCCATGTCGCTCAGCAAAATCGGGCAAGGCCGTGCGTTGCGCAAACTTATTCCAAGGACAAATCAATTGACAATCATCACATCCATAAACACGATTGCCCATCGCCCTCCGAAACTCCACCGGAATGGCATCTGGATTTTCAATCGTTAAATAAGAGATGCAGCGTCGCGCGTCTAATTGGTACGGCGCCGTAATGGCTTGCGTAGGACATATATCAATACAAGATTGGCAAGTGCCACAATGCGCCTCTTCCTCTGTATCTATTGGTAGAGGAACATCCACCAAAATCTCACCCAAAAAGAATGTTGACCCGGATTCACGATTCAGCAACAGCGTGTGCTTACCTCGCCAACCTAAGCCCGCCTTACGAGCTAACTCCACTTCCATCAATGGTGCTGAGTCGGTAAATACACGATAGCCAAATGAACCAATCTGCTTTTCAATCCTCTGCGCAAATTCTTGCAAACGATTGCGCATCACCTTGTGATAATCGCGCCCTCGCGCATACATCGATACCACCGCTTGAGTTGGCTCGGCCAAGCGCTGCCACTCGCCATCAAAATCCATCGCGGGAGATAAGTAATTCATAGTGACGCAAATGACTCTGACAGCCCCCGGAACGAGCATGCTGGGATCAGAGCGCAAATCGGCATGTCTGGCCATGTATTCCATCTGACCGTGGCGACCCTGCTCTAACCACTCATGAAGTCTCTCCGTGGCCGATCCAAGATGGGTATCTGTAATACGCAAGCCATCAAAACCCAATTGACGAGACTGATCATTCAGCCATTCACGCAGATTGGTCTGGTCAACAGAGTTCGGTATTTGGGAAGAAGTCATTAGGAATACAGAATGTAGCTGAATAATTGAATAAACTAGGCAAATGGCTCAGAATTCATTTACTCAACATTGTAGGCAAGAAGTCGATACGACCGCTTTGGCTCAAAAGCTTGCCTCCAGTCTTAGTCGGCTGTTTCAAGTGGATCCTAACGCCCACCTCAACATCTCCCTAGAAGGTGATCTTGGGGCTGGCAAGACTACTTTTGCCCGCCATCTAATACAAGCCCTCGGATATGAAGGCCGAGTGAAGAGTCCGACCTACACCTTGTGTGAGCCCTACCCTATTCAAATCAAGGATAGCAACCCAAACACTGCAGCAAGCATCACCGCTCATCACTTTGACCTCTACCGCATGAGGGATCCACTGGAGTGGCAAGAGGCAGGTTTTGCAGAACATTTTGATGAGCCTGGATTCTGTTTGGTGGAATGGCCAGAAAAAGCTCAGGGCACCCTTCCCGCTTTTGATATTGAAATTCACTTAGTGGCCGGCGAAGAGGAGTCAGAAAGACAAATAGAACTCAAAGCAAACTCCGAGCTTGGGATAGTCGTTATAAACAGATTGCACCCCTAACAGAGATGAGTAAGCTCCCCATTAATTCCTATAGAAGAAGGCACCTCAGAACTTCAGCAAAGATTTTGGGACTCATTCTCCTCTTTGGCGAGGCAGAGATTGCTTGGGGCGCCAAGATTTTGGGTGTACGTATTTGGCCTGCAGAGGATTACACGCGTATCACGCTGGAGTCCGATAAAGCGCTTCCTATTACTCAACAACTACTCACCAACCCCGATCGTTTAGTAGTCGATATTCAAGGCATGGAATTCAATTCCACCCTGAAAGACTTAGTAGCCAAAGTCAAACCGAATGATCCTTACGTCTCTCAAATTCGGGTAGGTCAATTTCAGCCTGGCATGGTGCGCTTGGTGTTTGATCTTAAGGAGCCTGTCAAGCCTCAACTCTTCACACTAGACCCGATTGCGGAATACCAATACCGCATGGTGCTCGACCTCTATCCAGCGACTCCACCAGATCCTTTGATGGAATTGGTCAAAAATAGTGCCCGCAAAGAGAGCGCTCTAGAAAAAGCCAATGAAGAAATTGACTTAATTGCGCAGTTTGCAAGCAAGCAAGAAAAAGAGGCTCCAAGGGCGCCAGTAGCGCAAGCGATTCCAGATGTAAAGCAGCCCACTGCCCCAGCAAAACATAAGCGCCTCATTACCATTGCAATCGATGCGGGTCACGGTGGAGAAGATCCAGGTGCCATTGGTGCCATGGGATCCAAAGAAAAGCATGTTGTTCTCTCGATTGCTAAACTCTTACGCGACAAGATTGAAAACGATCCTTATATGCGCCCGTTTCTGACTAGGGATGGCGACTACTTTGTACCCCTTCATACTAGAGTGCAAAAAGCGCGGCGCGTGGAAGCTGATTTATTTGTCTCGATTCATGCAGATGCTTTTATTGAACCAAGAGCAAAAGGCGCTTCAGTCTTTGCCTTATCCCAAATGGGTGCCAGTAGTACAACAGCGCGATGGATGGCCAATAAAGAAAATGCCTCCGACCTCATTGGCGGCATCAATATTAAAACGCAAGATAAGCAGCTCGCTAACTTATTGTTAGATATGTCGACCACCGCCCAGATCAAAGACTCACTTCAAGTGGGCACATCGATTCTGAAACAAATTAGTGGGTTTGCACCCCTACATAAAGCCAAAGTTGAGCAAGCCAGCTTTGCCGTTCTTAAGGCCCCTGATATCCCATCCATTCTGGTAGAGACCGCTTTTATTAGTAACCCCCAAGAAGAGGCTCGCCTGAATGACGATGCCTACCAAGACCGTATTGCCGAGGCAATTTTGAGGGGAATTAAGGACTATTTCTCAAAAAATCCACCGGTTGCCAGACGGGCAAACGCGTAGCACTCTTGTAACTACAAGGCGCAAAGGGGAAAGTCGGCAAACCTGGGGAAGCCCAACCAAGTTCTTGCTATAATTTCTGTCTTACTGGGTCGGTAGCTCAGTCGGTAGAGCAGCGGACTTTTACTATAATTTCTGTCTTACTGGGTCGGTAGCTCAGTCGGTAGAGCAGCGGACTTTTAATCCGTTGGTCGCGAGTTCGAATCTCGCCCGACCCACCAGTACTAAGAAACCCTCACTAGCAATAGTGGTCCCTTTTCTTTTGGTTAAATGGAATGTGCTGATAACTGTTAACTACAAGATGGAATCTTATAGCCCGTAATGAGTGGGGATAGACTGCGCTGGGTGACCGCAGCTTACCGTTGGCGACTATTGGTACTCATCACCTATTTTGAATTGCTTGGCAATTTCAACCTTAATTTGATTTCCAATAAGAATTGCTTGATCGGCAATAACTAGGAATTGATCTATGCCCTTACAGGTTGCGCCAGCCGTATTGAATGTACCGCCGGGTTTAATATCCTCTACCAAAGCATTTAAGTATCTATAAAACATAACAATCTTGGTCTGAAGCTCCGGAGCAAGCAAAGGCAACTTATCGATGTTGGCCTTATATAGAGGGTCGATTGCCTCAGAGATTTGAACCATATAGAAACTTGAAGTTGGATTAATCGAAATTACGTCCCTCAACCTCTTAAGCTCATCCAAATATTTCCTTTGATTAACAATCTCCAAGATGGCGCTAATCTCAGCATATATTTGATGTGCAACAGCCTGTTGATTTGCTTTTCTATCTCTCGAAGATTCCAGAGTCTTCACAATTAGTGGTGCCATGCCGCCCGCAAGCGCTCCGAGAACTGCAGCTATTACAGGAATCCAGGGATTTGATGGAGCGACTAAATCTTTCACATCTTTAAGTATGGAAATTGAAGCCTGAATACTTTGCATATCACTCATTTTTATATCTCAAGAAACCACAATCTCTTAAATCCTAAAAGACGACAAATCCATTTCTTCTCCACCACGTAAACGCATGGTGTACTGGTCGCCATCCACATAGATGAAGATATGCTTGTATTCACGACCATCTTCACGAACAGTCGAGCTGAGCTTTTCCCTTAACTCCTCCAGCTTGGCATAAGGGACTGCGAAGTTGACATCCAAGTCAACCATTCCGAAAAGCATATATCCGGAAGTAGCTTCGCTTAAGAATTGACGCTGAACCTCGTGATAAGCATACCAATAGAAAACCTCAGAACGAACATATCGCTTGGATATAGCGACTGCCGCATGGACATCCCCTCTTTGATCTGAGTACAGTGAATATTTTTTCTTAACTAAAACCTTGTCTAACTTGAGGCCCAATTCCTCAATGGCTAACTGCTTCTTCTGCTCAATTATTTCTCTAGGGGTAGTTTGAGGTGTGGCGTAAGTTTTCTGCTCAGGCTTATCTTGATAATCCAGCGGCTCACCTGCCCCGTCAATCTCCAAGTCTTTATCTTCGGCAGCAGTAAAGATCACATCAACGATCTTATCTATACGGGTATATTCAATAGGCTTGAGAATGGTATGAATCTTTTCTGTAACTTCTTTTCCTGAAGTTGATAAGTTCACTTCCATGAGCTTAATCAAGGCTTCAATACCAATAATCCTCATAGTCCAGGCGTGCTTAGAGCCCCTAACCTGAGCTTCTAGCGATTCGGTCTCGTCTCTGCCAATCACAATTAATATTGGCGAGTCATGGGGAACTCTGCCAGCCTCAGCCAATCGATCGCGATAAGTAGCAATGACATCTAACTTAATTGTGTAAGCGTTAGTAGTCTTAACTTCTATGACTAGACAATCAGATCCAGATGTCCAAATACCGTCATAGCCAATATCGTTACGAACACCTTGATATCGGCCGTTTTCCGCTGTGAAGCCAAGCCTTCCACCAATCTCATTAACGACATCCTGAAGCACCTGGCCGCTATTGGTAAAGGCATGGTCTGTGCAGTAAGTGGCATATTCAGCAAGTTTTTTGCTGTCTACCTCAGTGAGAAATTGCCTAAATTCGAGGGATGTTTCGCTACCGTCTTTGAGCTGGCCATCGCCCGCCATTTTGACGATAGTCTCAAGATTCATCTTTAGGACTGAATCTTTAGTGGCTTTCCAGATTTCAAGTAATGGCATATATGTATTTTTTAGGTATTTTCTACATATTACAAGGATTTAGGGTGGATTTAAGCTGCCCAGGGAAGGTCTAAGTGTCACTTTTCCGGACGCTTGCGATCTTATCTTGTCGAATAACTCCAAACCTGAGAAGATTATCTTAAAAATGATAAGGAAATTTATGAATATTCAGGAATTAATTGACTTAAGCAAATGGATTAAACGTGAAATTATTGATCGCCAGCTCCCCCAAAAATATGGGGCACTTCTTTCGGTTCTTCAGACCAATTCCCAGCCGAATCAACCAAAACAATCATTTGAAGTTCAGAAGGATGAGCTAATTGATACTCTTCTAACAATTAATACCGATAATTTAACTAAGGAGCAGCTGCAGTTCCTTGAAAAAATTGATCTTCTTCCCTTTATTGGGAAATCAGGAGTTAGTACTGTTGAAGACATCTTATACAAAAACGCAATAGATACAGCCACTGCAGCGCAGAAAATCCAAGAAATCATTCAAAAAATTAATGCTGCAATTGCAAAATTAAATCAAATTGAAACTGGTTTGAGTGATTGCATCGACTCCTCTGAAGTCGATCTTCATGGACAAATATTAATGAGAGTGACATTCAAAGGAAATGCTCAATTAGAAAATCTTACTGATTTTAAAAAATGGGGGGATACGTGGTATGACATAGGGAGAGGAATCGCTATGGCTCACAATTCTTCTCCTGAAGATATAAAGATTATTGGTGCAAGTAAAGGCTCAATAATATTAGAACTAGCTGTAGCGCAACTGATCGCTACCACTGTTGCAACCATTATTCTTTCGGCACTTAAAGTGGCTGAAAAAGTTTTGGATATTCGAAAAAAAGCCGAGGAGATTAGAGGGCTTAAACTCGCAAATGAAAAAATATCTCAAGAACTCGAAAAATCAGCTGATGATGAGAAAAAAATCGGTATAGAAGGAATTAAAAAGCAAATGATTGAGCAGTTAAATATCAGAGAGAATGGCGAAGGAGACAAAGTTAAGGCTCTTGATGTCTCTATAAGGGATCTCGTGACCTTTATTGAAAAAGGTGGCGATATTGATATGGTTATTCCCGAAGATAAGGGTCAAGAAGATGACATTAGTAATCAAAGCTTAAGAATGGCATTTAGCGAAATTCGCTTACTCGAGAAAAAAATAAATTTGCTTGAATTTCAAATCAAAGATGATAGCCTTGAATCTTAAGTTTGTTATTGAAATTTTTGATCAGGCATTTATTTAAAAGGAATGTTCGATGAGTAGATTTAAAGATATTCATGATGCATGGAAGCAAGGATTCACTGATGGATGGCAGTCAATTAAGAAATCTTCCATCCCTGGCATCCCTCCATTAGAAGATGGGGTGCCAGCGGGCGTTATCGATCAAAATGAGTACTACTACGAAAAGGCATACTCACTTGGGAGCGCAGCAGCGATCCAAGCAAATGCTGGAATAGTTAAACCGCGGCCAACTCCACCTGTCCAGCCTTAATCTTCTGCCTAGCCCGCTCAGCCTTAACTGCTTGCTGATCACGCTTTACACGATCCTTCATTGATTTAAGCCTGGCTTGCTCTGGGTTGAGTGGCCTTTGCGGGGCAATTTCATCAAATCTCATAGTTAACCTATCTGCAGGGGTTGATGTGGCACGTTGTTAGCACCAAATATGGCTTGAAACAGCTTATATGCCTGAGCCGGGTTTTGGGCGTAGAGAATAGTTTCCACCCACATCCCTGCTGCATTTACCGTTGCCTTATATCTTTTCATATAGATATTTAGCACATATTATTCTTCCATGTGACTCTAAGGGAACAAGCATGCAAAGCCAAGCATCTGACACAAAAGACATTCACGCTTTTGAAGTATTGATTAAAGATGTGACCTCAAGTCTAAATGATTTGAGAAACGCTGATGAACAGCATTTAAGAAGATCAACAATTAGAACTATTGGTGCTGCTATTGAGGGAATCATCTTTCACTTAAAGAATATTGCATTAAACCAAGCCACAAGTTTTCCGGAACTGTATTCTGATTTAGAGGTTGCCGCCCTAAAAGAGGAGACATACTCAGTAAACGAAAATGGAGTTGTCCAGAAAAAAACTATGCTTATTCCTTTAAAGACAAGTATCAAGCTTATTGTGAAAATAGTAGATAAAGACACCAAGTCCCTTCATGAAAAAAGTTTTAATAACAAAGGGTGGGATGCGCTAATTGCAAATATCGAAGTAAGAAATAGAATTACTCATCCAAAAAAGATTGAGGATCTCGCAATTACCAAAAAAGAGGTAGATCAAGCAATAAAGGCATTTCACTGGACTTTAGCTTTGGCGCTAAGAACCGGCGATTCAGTAAAAGAAAACCTGAAGTCTCGCGTAATCTCCCTAGAATCCAAAAGAAAGCTTAGTTCACATAAAAAGAAACTGCCGATACCTAACGCTTAAACCCACCTCTCAACCCAGCACTAGCTGTCTCGATTTGCTCATCTAGCTCCCCCGCCTCTACTGCTGCTTTAATAGATTCAAGGGCTTTAATTAAAGCTTCGCCGCTAGCTACTTCAACACTGGGCTTGCCTTTAGCTAGTTCCAGCGTCCAGCTGCCATATTTCACGGCGACACAGACTTTCCCTTCTTCACTTTGAAACCACCATGGCTTAATGCGCTTAGGTACTTCTACTTGTTTGCGTATCCCTGTTTCACGATCCTTTACGGTCTTGTACTTCATGACTACAAATGGGGTTCCATCCAGCTGACTTTTAGCTAGCTGGATCTGCTCCCACAATTTTGATCCTAGCTTATTCCTGCGGATAACGATTGCAGGCATATTGCGGGGCTTTTTGACTGCGACTAGTTTGAGATGACTTAATTGGCTCATTTGAATTCTCCTCTGTGGTTAATGGGCTCATTAAGTGTGTTTTCGATCTGATATTTTGGTCGACCTCTTTTTATCTATTCGCGCGAATTGGCTCATTTTGGATAGAAAAAATACGGTTTTTATTAACAAGGGCTAAATATTTACGAGTCGCGT
>NZ_NCFJ01000431.1:0-2155 GCF_002281105.1 Polynucleobacter sp. 35-46-11 | reverse complement strand
ACTACGGTTCATTCGTACAATCTAGTCATTAATGTAATTAAAACATGAAAGGAGGGGTGGATATGTGCTCATCAGCTAGTCGGTTGATAAATAGACCAATTTTGGCAACTATACACACTGAGGCCTTTCATCATAATTTAAGTCGGATTCGAGAGCTCGCCCCTGAGTCAAAGATCTGGTCGGTAGTAAAGGCTAAAGCCTATGGCCATACTTTAGAGGCCGCATTTAAAGGGCTGGAATCGACCGATGGTTTTGCCTTGCTGGATATTGCAGATGCACAATGGCTGAGGGAGCGTGGCTGGGAAGGGCGCATTCTCTTGCTAGAGGGTATTTTTAATCAGCAGGAGCTGGATTTAGTGGCCGAGCTTCAATGTGACTTGGTAGTTCACAGTGAGAAGCAGGTCATCTGGCTTGAGGCCTTTAAGAATCATTCGGGCCACCCAATCAGCGTATTTTTAAAGCTCAATTCTGGGATGAACCGCCTTGGTTTTAGGCCTGATCAGTACCGCACCTCTTTTCATCGTCTGCATGCTGTTGGATGCCATATGCATCACATGACCCATTTTGCCAATGCCGATCAGGTAGATCATGCGCCATCGGTTGGTGCGCAAATGGAGTGTTTCGAGCAAACTATTGAGGGTCTGGAAGCGCCCACCTCTCTGGCTAATTCAGCTGGAATTTTATGGCACCGCAATGCACTGGGTGATTGGGTTCGACCTGGAATCATGTTGTACGGTGTTTCTCCAACCGGTGTTCATGCAGACATTATTCGAACGGAACTCCAGGCGGTCATGCAGCTGCGGAGTGAAATCATCGATATTCAGGAATTAAAAAAGGGTGATCACGTAGGCTATGGTGGTCGCTATCAAGCTCCAGAGGATATGCGTATTGGTGTGATTGCCTGCGGCTATGCTGATGGTTATCCACGTCATGCGGAAGATGGCACGCCAGTTTGGGTTGATGGCGCTGATCCACAGGGTGATGGTGTGATTTGTCCAATCGTTGGTCGAGTTTCTATGGACATGTTGACGATTGACTTGCGTGAAGCACCTAATGCCAAGATTGGTAGCGTTGTAGAGCTATGGGGTAATGAAGTCCCGGTAGATGATGTAGCTCAGATGAGTGGAACTATTGGCTACGAGCTTATTTGCGCATTGGCGCAGAGGGTGCCGGTAGTCATCAAGTAATACAGTGCTACTTGATGAAACCCACTTTCGTTTTTTACTTATTCCAGATTTGCCACCAACGACGTTCTTTTTGCACGCGTTGGCCAGTAATCATCATTTGGCTGTCTGGGAAATTGAGCTTAAATACACGCAGAGAATCATTACTCAGATCAGTCATGCCCAATTTCTCGTAAGACTTGGTAAGTAGATAGAGCGCTTCTTCAACGGCTGGCGCACGATCGTAATCACGAATCACAAGCTGTGCTCGATTGGCTGACGCTAGATATGCACCACGCTGATAGTAATAACGAGCCACGATCACATCTGCTTCGGCTAGTGAGTTCACGATGTAGCGCATGCGATCTAAAGAGTCAGGCGCATATTTACTGTCAGGGAAACGCTCAACCACCACTTTGAAAGACTCAAATGCTTCTTTGGCTGCTTTTGGATCGCGCTCACTCAAGTCTTGCCCGGTAAATTTACCGAGCCAACCTAAATCATCATTAAAGCTAATCAAGCCTTTAAGGTAGTAGCCGTAGTCTAAGTTAGGGCTACCTTGATGCAGCTTGATGAAACGATCAATCGCAACTAGAGCCTGAGCTTGTTCTTGGCCTTTCCAATAGCAATAGGCTGCATTGATTTGTGCTTGCTGAGAATAGGGGCCAAATGGGAAGCGGCCCTCTAGTTTTTCAAAATACTTGCCGCACTTTGCATAATCAGCATCTTTCAACTTATCCGTTGCTTCGGAATACAGTTTTGTTTCGGACCAAATATCTGCATCATCTTTTTGTCCATCGCTACCAGCGCACCCACCAAGAACTAGGCAAGCTGTGCTTGCCCCAACAAATAGTGAAATAAGGGATTTTCTGGAAGATGCCCTAATAGTGGCAGCAAGCCTTAAACTGGCGTCTGTAATAACGTCCGACATAACTAAAAGGCTCTTTAAGCGTGGCATTGCCGCATACTCCCGATTCGAATCCCATTGATTA
>NZ_NCFJ01000430.1:0-2156 GCF_002281105.1 Polynucleobacter sp. 35-46-11 | reverse complement strand
GGATGCACATGCTGACGGCAGGTTTTGATAGCTTCAACCGCTTGTTTAAATACCCACTCACCAATTTCAACAATCAAGCCAGTGTCTTCTGCAATAGGAATGAAGTCCGCTGGAGAAATAATGCCCATGTCCGGGTGCTGCCAGCGGATTAAGGCTTCTGCTTTGCGAATTTGCATATTGTTTAAATCAACAATAGGCTGATACAGCACTTTGAATTCATTTTTAGCTAAAGCACTTCTGAGGTGATTAGCCAAGTTGAGTTTTTGCAATGCAGACTCTTCCATGTGCTTTGTAAAAAACGCATAGCGATTTTTACCGCTGTTTTTAGATGCATACATGGCTTGGTCAGATTGTCGAACCAGTTCATCCGCATTGCTACTGTCTACGGGGTAAACGGCAATACCGATACTTGCGGTAACGTAGGCAAGGTCACCCCCTAGCTGATAAGGCTCAGCGATAGCTTCGAGTATTTTGTTTGCCTGAGTATGAACATAATCTCCATCACTTAACTCACTGAAAATAATAGTAAATTCATCGCCACCCAGCCTGCAAACAGTGTCTTTTTCTTGCACACAGGCCAGTAAGCGCTGGGCGGTAATTTTGATGAGTAAGTCACCTTGGTGGTGCCCCAGAGAGTCATTCACTTCTTTAAAGCGGTCTAAATCCAGCATCATTAACGCCAGTGATGTTTTTGATTGACGCGTCTTTTCGATTTCTTGATTTAAGCGCTCAAGAAATAATGTTCTATTAGGTAAATTGGTAATGCTATCAAAGTGTGCGAGTTTTAACACTTGCGCTTCAATCTGCTTGCGTTGGCTAATATCGGTATAAGTGCCAATCACACGCAATGGTGCGCCGCTGATGTCACGGCTTACTACCATGCCTTTCACTTGCACCCACTTCCAGCTGCCATCAGCACTTAATTTGCGATGCTCATTTTCAAAGCTTCTGGTATTGCCACAAAGTGCATCGGCTCTAGCGCTTATTAAGCAGGGCAAGTCATCGGGGTGTATCAACTTGAGCCAAGCATCCATGTCGGTGGATATTTCATCTTGCGGATAGCCCAGCATATCTTTGCAACGAGGGGACAAAAATATCTTATGGTTTACTACGTCTAAATCCCAAACCCCCTGATTAGAGCCTTCAAGCGCAAAACTCCAACGCTCTTCATTTTCTTTTAAGGCCAGCTCAGCGAGCTTTTTATCTGTGATTTCTTGCACAATAGCCAAGTGATGCGTAGGGCTGTCGCCCGCCATCCAAAGCGCGGTGCAGGTAATGTCTACCCAAACGCAGGTTTGGTCTTTGCGGATGTATCGTTTTTCTAAGTGATATTCCGTCACTTCACCTGCGAGCAGCGCGCGCGTCATGACTTTTTGTTTTTCTACATCATCCGGATGGGTTATCAGCATTAAATCCAGCGTTTTTAATTCGTCGGCAGCGTAGCCAATAATTTCCAGATACTTTTGATTGGTTTGAACAAACTCTCCAGTTTTGGCATTGGCGATAGATACACCAACTCCAGCTTGGTCAAACATGGAGCGAAAATAATGCTCGCTGGTTTTAAGAGTTTTGTTGAGGTCATTAATTTTAAGTTGGCTGACATGCAGCTCAATGACATCCACCACCATTTTAGAGAGTAATTTGAGCGTTTCAATTTCTGAGGCAGACAACTCTCTGGGCTTGTAATCAATGACACACAAAGTACCAATATTAAATCTATTTTCAACGGTGAGCGGAACGCCAGCGTAAAAGCGCACCCCTGCAACTTGAGTTACCAGAGGATGCTCGCAACTGCGTGGGTCGGTGCTGGCATTCTCTACGATATAAGGTGAGTTATTGAGGATGGTAGTGGCGCATAAGCCGTCGATACGTTTGTATTCTTGCACCTCTACACCATGATGCGATTTTGACCAAATGCGATGCTCATCGACAAATGAAATCAGTGATATCGGAACATTTAACAGTTTTGAAGCGAGTAGGGTGATGTTATCAAATGATGGGTCTGCTGGTGTATCGAGTATTTGATAGCGGTAAAGCGCTTTTAGACGCTCGGTTTCTGCGCTGCTTGCGTTGTACTCTGTCGGATGATTATCCATAGCTGAGCCAGTTAATTAAAATTGACACCAACAACAAATTAATTTTTGTCCTCGATGTTT
>NZ_NCFJ01000429.1:0-2161 GCF_002281105.1 Polynucleobacter sp. 35-46-11 | reverse complement strand
CGGTTATAGAGTTTGGTGGCATCTGCGTTTTGCGCAAAAGAAACGGCGCTCAACTGGCTGATGCCAATAAAGGCGCTCGCCATAAGAATCGGTTTTAAGTAGTTCATTCGCATAGGAATCTTCTCCATCAAGCATGCAACTGTTTTAGGGTTCTACATCGTTATAGACTGTATATTAATCAGATAAAAGAAGGATAAGTGTTTGTACTTAGATTGTTTGGTGATTTGCTTATATCAATCAGTGAGGCTTGAACGCCTGTTTTAAGGGTGATTACTAAGGACCTATAAACTATCGTTATGCGAGGCTCTTTTTCCTACCGTAGCGCGATAGCGATTCTCTTATTGGGTATCTTTACGTATTTATATGCTTTAGATAGTCGCTTTGCCCCAAAGAATGGGGATGAATACCCCTATATGCACATCGTACGGATGACTGCGGATGCTGGCGCTTGGTTGCCCCTTCAATCTGAGATGGATGGCATTAAAAATACTAAGCCACCCCTGGTATTTTGGGAGGGTATCGCCAGTACTGCTTGGGGTAGCGATTGGAGTCTTTTTGCGCTGCGTTGGCCCAGCGTTCTATATACCGGCTTAACAGCATTTTTCTTATTTTTGGCAGTCGCTCGCTTTAGTGGAAAAAAGCAGACCGGCTTGCTGGCAGCATTAGTGTGGCTTTCTTTTTTTGCAAGCTATCGCTATGGTCGCCCATTTCTCACTGATCCCCCGGAAGTATTTTGGTTGAGCTTGCCATTCTTTGCGCTGCTCTATTGGGGTAGAGCTGCTTTTGAATCTAAGATCTTATTTCCGCTGTTGGCGGGTGCCTCATTTGGTATGGCCTTATTGTCAAAGTCCTTTGCTTACATTGTTCCAGCTGCGTTTGCCTTAGGTCTTTTTTACTGGCGCTGGCGCGAGTGGAGTATTCCAAAAGTCTTATTAAAAGACTTATATAAAGTCATTTTGATTACTCTTCTTGCTCTGGGTGTATTCGCGCTCTGGTTTGTGCTGGACCCTTTTCCAGAGGCAGTTTGGAAAGAGTTTGTTCTGGGCGAGAACGCTGGCAAGTTCGAGGCGCGGAGCTCACATTACCTGCTTGATTTAGTGCGTGGAGGGGATAGTATTTGGATGCTGGCCTTAACGACTCTAGCAAATGCCGGTCTTTTCACCTTCGTGTTGATTTCTGCTTTGCTCCAATGTTGGCGGGAACGTCGATTTTTATCACTTGAAGAAAGCTTATTACTACTCTTGGTGTTGGCATTTTTTATTGTGTTCAGTTTGCCAAGTCAGCGCTCTGGTCGATATCTGCTGCCAGTGATGCCCGCATTTGCTGTCCTAATCGCAATCTACTGGGAGAGATTGCCTTTGTGGGGATTTCGGATTGCATTGCTTTTACAGTTGATCTTGCTTTCTGCGCTCTCTTGGGTTGGCGGAAACTTGCAGCTATCGAATTTCTTGGGGCAGCCTGGCATCTGGAATTACTCCCTATGGCATTGGGGATTTATGGGGACTTCGATTGCCTTAGTCTTGCTAGGTATATTTAATCGGGATCGCAGTAAGGTTATTGCTTTGGCGGGATGCTTTCTTTGCTACTGCGCACTCACTACCAGTCTGTCACCTCTAGAGGGTACTTTAGGTCGATATTCTCAATCCACGATTGAAGATGTTGCTGGAAAAGATCTTTGGGTGCCTTGTGACTATCGCGCTAAAGATGAGGAGTATCGACTCTTATTGCCTGGTGCAACATTGCATGGCTATTTGGCAAAGGATGCTACCCAGATTGATTTGCTAACTTCTACTTATCCATTAGTTGCCGTCCAGTCTGCTATTGGCGTAGAGCCAGCGCTATGCGCATCTTGCGAGATCGTAGGCAAGCGTATGGAGATGCGGGCTCGTCATTCTGATGCTGAGATTCAAGCGATACTAAGAGGTCATATTGGGGAACATCTATTTGTGAATGAATATTTAATTTCTACACCTACAACGATGACCTTGCCATTGGTGGGTAAGGACGCTTGTCGATGAGTCGTGTGATTGCTTTTTGTTTTTTATTGCTTGCCTCAGTGCTGGGCTATCTGCATATTGATAGTCGTCCAATATGGGCTCCATTTGCAGTTGAGTACCCAGTTAACGCTGCGCAGCAAGCAGACGATGTTCCTCAGGCAATC
>NZ_NCFJ01000428.1:0-2162 GCF_002281105.1 Polynucleobacter sp. 35-46-11 | reverse complement strand
GACTATGCTGATGTATTGGCGGCAAATGCCAATGGCAATTTTGCTGGTAAGCCACAGCAACTGATTAATAAAGCATTGGCCCTAGATCCAAATAATCTATTGGCACTATGGCTTTCTGGAACTGCAGCCTTTAATGCGCAAAACTACAAAGCCGCTGTGCAATCTTGGGAAAAACTAGAAAAGCAATTACCCCCTGAAACAGATGAGGCGAGAGCGATTGCCGGCTCTATTGCTGAAGCGCGTAGCAAAGGTGGGTTAGTGCCAGCTACTGCACCAGCGATTAATAATCGAGGGGTGAGTGGGCGAGTGGGAATATCTTCCGCGCTTCAATCTAAAGTTAAAGCGGGTGATACTTTGATGGTGATTGCTCGTAAGCCTGGTGAACGTATGCCAGTCGCAGTTCTCAAAACCCCTGTGACCACTTTCCCGGTGAGCTTTGTATTAAATGATGCTTTGGCAATGAGCCCAAATGCCTTGATCTCTCAATTACCTGAGGTGTCAGTTGAGGTGCGTATCTCTAAAACGGGTATGGCAATGCCGGAGTCTGGCGATTTGATTTCTTCTGCGCAAACCATCAAAGTGGGCACGACAGATGCCCGCTTGATGGTCGATCAAGTTAGACCTTAATTAACCTCGACCAACAAATGGCATATTGCTTGCCATGATGGTCATCGTCAGAATATTGCTCTCTGGAGGTAGTTGAGCCATATGTAGCACTGCTTGCCCAACATGATCCACATCCATTAATGGCTCAGCTTTCTTTGACCCATCGGCTTGCAAAATTCCGGCGGCCATAGGGATGGTCATTTCAGTACCGGCATTACCAATATCAATTTGACCGCAGGTGATGTTGAAAGGACGACCATCTAATGCAATGGACTTGGTTAATCCAGTGATGGCATGTTTGGTGGATGAGTATGGGGCAGACAT
Organism: Polynucleobacter sp. 35-46-11; assembly: GCF_002281105.1. Classification (NCBI taxonomy): domain Bacteria; kingdom Pseudomonadati; phylum Pseudomonadota; class Betaproteobacteria; order Burkholderiales; family Burkholderiaceae; genus Polynucleobacter; species Polynucleobacter sp. 35-46-11. The sequence continues at coordinate 1,232 of NZ_NCFJ01000428.1, read as the reverse complement.
CGGGCGGGGTGCATGTGCTGAGATGGAGCCATTGTTAATGATGCGTCCACCTTGAGGTGACTGCGCCTTCATCATGCGAATTGCTTCTTGTGAGCAAAGAAAAGCCCCGCAAAGATTGGCATTGACCACGTTCATCCATTGTTCGTAGCTGATCTCTTCCATCGGGATTGCTGGAGCACCCATACCAGCATTATTAAAGAGCACATCAATACGACCAAAGTGTTTTTGGATCTCTGAAAATAACTGCTTTACTTGTTCTGGTCTACCCACGTCGCAGGCAAGAGCTAAGCAGTTTTGGCTATTTCCGCCAATATCTTGAATGGCTTTATTCAGTTTCTCAAGGTTTCTACCGGTTAAGACAACTTGAAAGCCGCCATTGAGCAGCGCTTTTGCAGCTGCCTTGCCAATACCCGTTCCAGCTCCCGTAACCAGGGCTACCTTATTGAGGTTTGAGTTCATTTTGATCCTAAGGGTTCTTTGAAAACATTCATCTTATCCTAAATGATTCGGGATGAATTCATTCCGCTCTTGATCTATGGGCTAGGGGCATAATGGCAAAAACAAGAAGAATTCTTATGGACTTCATACGCAAAAATATCTACAACCCTATCGCATTTGGCATAGCCTTTTTGGTTCTGGTGGCGATACTTTTTGCTACCTTATGGGTTTTGGTGCCCCCGCCGCCCAGGTCCATCCAGTTGGCAACGGGCTTGCCTACTGGCCTGTATCAGCAGTTTGGTGAAAGACTTCAGAAAGAGCTTACGGAGGAAGGAATTTCTCTACGCTTAAGAACGACTGGCGGCACAAGTGATAACTTGGCCTTATTGAATGATCCGCATTCAGGCGTCGATTTTGCAATGGTTCAAGGTGGAGTGGCAGACTTATCCAAGCATCCCAAACTGGTCTCTATTGCAGGAGTGTTTTATGAGCCTGTATGGGTTTGGTATCGAGAGGCTAGCTTTCCTAATGAATCTGGGCGCTTGGGCTTATTGAGTCAGCTGAAAGGTAAGCGCGTTTCCATTGGCAATGAGGGAAGTGGTACCTTGAGTTTAGCTTCGCAATTGCTCGAGGCAAGCGGATTAAGCATGAATGATATCCGCACTGAAAAGCTCAAGCCCTTAGAAGCATTGGAAAAATTTAAAAAAGGGGAGTTAGACGCTATTTTTTTAGTGAGTGCTGCCGAAGCGCCTTTACTTAAAAGTTTTTATGAAACGCCCGGCATTCGCTTAATG
>NZ_NCFJ01000427.1:0-2164 GCF_002281105.1 Polynucleobacter sp. 35-46-11 | reverse complement strand
CGTGAAATCGCTCAAGGTGTTGGTGGTTATGCTCGCCCAATGCCAGAAGCTTGGATGAAGCGTCAGGCAGCACTCGTTGCTGAACGCGCTCAACAAGCTGACATCGTGATTACTACTGCATTAATTCCGGGTCGTAAGCCACCAGTCTTGTTGCACAGCGATACCGTTGCCAATATGAAACCCGGCTCTATCGTGATCGACCTAGCTGCTGGTCGCGGCGATAACGGTTCAGGTAATTGCCCTTTGACAGAAGCTGACAAGATTGTTGAAAAAAACGGTGTGAAGATTATTGGTTACACCAATCTCGCTAGCATGGTAGCGGCAGATGCTTCTGCCTTGTATGCGCGCAACTTGCTCGACTTCATGAAGCTAATTGTTGACGCAGAAGCTAAGTTAGTTATCCCAAGCGATGACGATATCGTTACTGCCTGTCTCATGTGTCGTGATGGCCAAGCCATTCGTAAAAACTAATAGCAATCATTCAAAGGAAACATCATGGATCTCGCTGCTTTTCAAAGCATCCTCACAGTCCAAAACATCACCGTGTTTGTATTGGCCATTTTTGTTGGCTATCACGTGGTTTGGAACGTTACCCCTGCACTCCACACCCCACTCATGGCGGTTACTAACGCCATTTCTGGAATCATTATTGTTGGCGCCCTCCTGCAAACCGAAGTGATTGGTGGCGATGAAATTACTCTCACCAGCATCATTGGTGCGGTAGCAGTTTTCTTAGCCTCAATCAATATTTTTGGTGGCTTTATGGTCACCCGTCGCATGCTGGAGATGTTCAAGAAAAAAGCTCCTAAGGCTGATGCGGCCGGAACTAAATAAAACTAGAACAAGATCTTATAGAGACCAAAATAATGTCAAACATAACCGCGATTTCCTATCTCATTTCATCGGTATTATTCATCCTCGCTCTGCGTGGATTGTCCTCGCCGACAACTTCACGTCAAGGCAACACCTTCGGTATGATCGGTATGCTTCTTGCCGTCATTACCACCTTCATGATTCCTGACTTTAAGCCAGTCTTCTCATTGATTATTGGCGCGATTGTTGGTGGTGCCATCATCGGAACCATTGCTGCTAAGCGTGTGCAGATGACCAAGATGCCTGAGCTCGTAGCACTCATGCACTCTTTTGTTGGCTTGTCGGCTGTATTGATTGCCATCGCAGCGGTATACAACCCAGCCCATGACCATACTGGCGCGCAAAAGATTGAACTCTTTATTGGCGCCTTTATTGGGGCAATCACCTTTACTGCCTCAATCATCGCGTTCGGAAAACTTTCCGGCAAGGTTAGCGGTAAGCCAGTGACCTTTGCTGGACAACATTTACTAAACCTCGCCCTCGCAATTGGCATGGTTGGTGGCGGTGTCATGTATTTCATGACAGGTAGCCACGAAGCATTCTTGGTGATGTGTGCCATTGCCTTGGTATTGGGCGTGACATTGATCATCCCAATCGGTGGTGCCGATATGCCAGTGGTGGTATCGATGCTGAACAGCTACTCTGGTTGGGCTGCGGCTGGTATTGGTTTCACATTAAATAATCCTGTTTTGATCATCGCTGGTGCTTGCGTAGGCTCATCTGGTGCGATTCTGTCTTACATCATGTGTAAGGCAATGAACCGATCCATCTTGGCGGTATTGCTTGGTGGTTTTGGCGCTGAAGCCTCTGCCGGTGGCGCCGATGATGGGGGCCCAAAGAACTACAAAACTGGCTCCCCAGAAGATGCCGCCTTCCTTATGGAAAATGCTGATACTGTGGTGATTGTTCCTGGTTACGGCTTAGCAGTTGCCCGCGCCCAGCACGCCCTGAAAGAATTAACAGAGAAATTGACTCACCATGGCGTGACCGTGAAGTATGCGATTCACCCAGTGGCAGGCCGTATGCCTGGTCATATGAACGTTCTCTTAGCTGAAGCAGAAGTTCCATACGATCAAGTATTCGAAATGGAAGACATTAACAGCGACTTTGGTCAGGCCGATGTGGTCTTAGTTCTTGGTGCAAACGATGTGGTGAATCCTGCCGCTCGTACACCAGGTAGTCCAATCTTCGGTATGCCGATCTTGGAAGCATTCAAAGCTAAAACGATCATCGTAAACAAGCGCTCCATGGCTGCAGGTTATGCTGGCCTTGATAACGAACTCTTCTACAT
>NZ_NCFJ01000426.1:0-2171 GCF_002281105.1 Polynucleobacter sp. 35-46-11 | reverse complement strand
ATGGCTAGTTTGATGGATAAGTTGCCAAGTCATATGGCACAAGCAGCCTCCAAAACCAATTTGAGTGTTGCGGATAAACAAACAAAGCGTATGCGCGGCATCATCGATAGCATGACGCCCAAAGAGCGTGCAAAACCGGAATTATTGAAAGCTACTCGCAAACGCCGGATTGCAGCGGGCGCAGGTGTTGAGGTTCAAGAAGTCAATCGTCTGCTTGCACAGTTTGAACAAATGCAAACCATGATGAAACAGTTCAAGGGTGGCAAGATGGCGCGCACCATGGCATCCATGGCAGCTAAAGGAGCCGCCAAGGGTATTGGCGGACTCTTTAAAAAATAATACTTAAAAACTGTTTGGCTTAAGAAACGAGTTTCTTAGCGGACTCAATTGCAGCAATCACTTTTGCTTTAATTTCTGATAGCGGGATATTTTCTGATTCAGCATCGGTGCGACCCTTGAATTCGACTTGAGCATCTGCAAGACCACGATCACCGATCACCACGCGGAATGGAACACCAATTAATTCCCAGTCAGCAAACATTGCACCCGGTCTTTCACCTCGGTCATCCAACACCACATCGACTCCATCAGCAATCAACTCATCATGTAATTGATCAGCAGCAACTTTCACTGCCTCTGATTTGTCGTAACCCATTGGACAAATTACCACTTCAAATGGTGCCATCGAAATCGGCCAAATAATTCCGCGCTCATCATTACCCTGCTCGATTGCAGCGCCTAGGAGGCGAGTTACGCCAATACCGTAGCAACCCATCACCATCGGCTGTGCTTTGCCTTGTTGATCAAGATAGGTGCAACCCATTGCTTCAGAGTAGCGTGTGCCCAATTGAAATACATGGCCCACTTCAATACCGCGGCAGATATCCACAACACCCTTACCATCAGGGGACGGATCACCGATTACGGCATTACGCAAATCCATCACTAAAGGCTCCGGTAAATCACGACCCCAATTCACGCCTGTTAAGTGATGGCCAGCATCATTAGCGCCGCACACAAAATCAGCCATATTGGCAACAGTACGATCTGCGACTACGGTCACATCAGCAGCAATTCCAACTGGCCCTAAATAGCCCGCTGGTGCATTACATGCCTGCGCAATTTCAGCTTCACTGGCAAAACGTGACTCTGCCATTCCAGGAATCTTGCTCGCCTTGATTTCATTTAGCTCATGATCACCGCGCACTAACAGCATAAATAATTTAGCTGGGCCCTCTTCTTGATCAGCGGCAAACAATAATGACTTCACAGTCTGCTCTAGCGGCAGGTTTAAAAACTTGGCAACCTCAACGCAGTTTGTTTGATTTGGTGTCGCAACTTTAGTCAGCTCCTGAGTTGCAGCACCGCGTACCGCAATTAAGGAGACTGACTCAGCAGCCTCAAGGTTGGCAGCGTAATCAGAATTTGGGCAATACACAATGGCATCTTCACCAGTATCTGCAATCACATGAAACTCTTGACTACCTGATCCGCCAATAGCACCGTTATCTGCCGTTACTGCACGAAACTTCAAGCCCATACGCTTGAAGATACGAGTGTAAGCATCAAACATAATTTGATAAGACTTCTTCAATCCCTCAGTATCGCGATCAAAGGAGTAAGCATCCTTCATGCTGAACTCACGACCACGCATGATTCCAAAGCGTGGGCGACGCTCATCACGGAACTTAGTCTGAATTTGGTAAAAGTTCACCGGCAACTGTTTGTAACTCTTAATTTCATTACGCGCTAAATCAGTCACCACCTCTTCTGAGGTCGGCTGAATTAAAAAGTCACGATCATGACGATCCTTGATGCGAAGCAACTCTGGCCCCATCTTTTCCCAGCGGCCCGTCTCTTGCCACAACTCTGCAGGCTGAATCATTGGCATCAGCAATTCGATTGCGCCAGCGCGATTCATTTCTTCACGGATGATGTTTTCTACCTTGCGAATGGACTTCAATCCCAAAGGCAAATAGTTGTAGATGCCAGCGCTGAGCTTACGAATTAAACCAGCACGCACCATGAGTTTGTGCGAAACCACCTCAGCATCGGAAGGGGCTTCTTTTAGTGTGGCGAGAAATGACTGTGAAGCTTTCATGTATGGATATAATCAAATCATTGATTTTAAAGGATTTGAGGCACGATCTCATGCTTGACCGTGAAGGGTA
>NZ_NCFJ01000425.1:0-2173 GCF_002281105.1 Polynucleobacter sp. 35-46-11 | reverse complement strand
GGTGTTGTGGCGCTAATTTTAAAGCTTTCCGGGGTATTTTTGAGGTCTGTACGGACTCAAATTGGTCGGGGTAAACCTTTATTCTGGCCCTGGAGTGAAAAACGTCCAGCAAGGCCGGGCGTTATCTTGGGCTGGCGAAGCAGTTATTAATCCAAAGTCTCCAAGTAACGTTGTGCATCTAAAGCAGCCATACAGCCTGTGCCCGCACTAGTAATTGCCTGGCGATAGATGTGATCCTGCACATCACCCGCCGCAAATACGCCTGGAATATTAGTAGCAGTTGCATTGCCTTCCAAGCCAGAGTGAGTCTTGATGTAGCCGTTGTTCATATCTAACTGACCAACAAACAATTCGGTATTGGGTTTGTGACCAATTGCAATAAAGGCACCAGTTACGGCAATATCTTCCGTGCTGCCATCAGCCTTTTTAATGCGAACACCAGTCACACCTTTTTCATCGCCCAGGACCTCATCAAGAGTTGAGTTCAACTTGAGCTCCACTTTGCCTTCAGCTACTTTCGCCATGAGGCGGTCGTTGAGAATTGGTTCCGCGCGGAATTTATCGCGACGATGAATCACGGTTACTTTCTTGGCAATTCCTGTGAGATAGAGTGCCTCTTCAACAGCGGTGTTGCCACCACCAACTACGCAAACGTCTTGATTTCGATAGAAGAAGCCATCGCATGTTGCGCATCCAGAAACGCCACGACCCATAAATGCTTCCTCACTAGGAAGGCCAATATATTGAGCGGAGGCGCCCGTGGAAATAATTAAAGCATCACAGGTGTAGGTGCCAGAATCGCCGACTAAGCGTATGGGCTTTTCAGTTAAGGCTGCAGTATGAATGTGGTCAAAGATGATGTTGGTATTAAAGCGCTCTGCATGCTTTAAAAAGCGATCCATGAGTTCAGGTCCTTGGACACCATCTGGGTCTGCAGGCCAGTTTTCTACATCAGTAGTGGTCATTAGTTGACCGCCCTGTGCCAAGCCGGTAATAAGGGTTGGGTTCAAATTGGCGCGGGCTGCATAAACGGCAGCCGTGTAGCCGGCAGGGCCCGAACCGAGGATGAGAACTTTAGAGTGTTTTGGGGTATTTGTAGTCATATTCAAATTATAGGATTGCTTGATTACAATCGGAAGAACATGGCAAGAACCGCATACCCGAAGTCCAAAACCCCTTTAAGCCCCCAGCCCCCTGAGAATCATGGGCAGGGTAGGATGCCCCGTCTCCTTCTAGAGGCTCGGTGGTTTATCTCTGTTGGCCTTTGTTTGGGCTTATTAGCTATTTTGGTGACTTATTCGAAGGCAGACCCTGCTTGGTCGCATGCTAGCTTTGAGGCTCCCAGGAACCTGGGAGGGCGTTTCGGGGCCTATTTAGCTGATTTATTGCTCTACATCTTCGGTATTTCGGCTTTTTGGTGGGTTGTGCTGTTTGGCCGTAGGGTGCTCAGCGGATGGCGTGAGCTTTGGAGTATTCCTTTGCCTGTCGACCCTGATGCCAAACCCGACTCTCTATTAATGCGTTGGTTAGGCTTTGGGCTGACTATATTGAGCAGTATGGGTCTCGAGTCTATTCGCTTACATTCCTTGACCTGGGAGCTTCCAAGACCTCCTGGAGGCATTTTGGGTGAGTTAATCGGCGACCCATTGCAAATGACCTTGGGTTTTACTGGTTCCACCCTAGTCTTGCTGTTCACCCTTTGCGCAGGACTGTCTTTATTTCTCCATTTTTCCTGGTTAGATGTTGCGGAAAAGGTGGGGCGATCTCTTGAGCTTGCCTACAACCGCTTGCGCGAGCGACGCGATAGTGAAGAGGATCGCAAGCTAGGAGAGGCTGCGGCTGAAGAGCGTGAAGAGTTTGTTGAGGAGTTCCGCGGGCGCGTTGAAATTGCTAAGCCAATACAGATTGTTCGAGCACCTGTAGAGATTGTAAAAAGTGCTCGAGTTGAGCGTGAGAAACAGCAGCCACTGTTTGTAGACATTCCTGATTCAGAATTGCCACCTTTGGCTTTACTTGATCCTGTGCCGGAAGCGAAAGAAACCATCTCAGCTGATGTATTGGAATTTACTTCTCGTCTCATCGAGCGCAAGCTAGCTGAGTTCAATGTAGAAGTTAAAGTGATTGCCGCTTACCCAGGTCCAGTGGTGACTCGTTATGAAATCGATCCAGCGGT
>NZ_NCFJ01000424.1:0-4517 GCF_002281105.1 Polynucleobacter sp. 35-46-11 | reverse complement strand
AAAAACCGCCTTCGTGAACTGACCCCCAAAAGTTGGACCTTATGTCCAACCAAGGGGGTTTTGTTTTATGAGCAAATACAGTACGGAGTTCAAACTCCAAGTAGTTAATGAGTATTTAAAATTTGGCGGCCAAAAACGGGTTGCTTATTTGTTTAATATCGGTCACTCGGATGTTCGTAAGTGGTCTCTAGCCTATCAGGCACATGGTCTTTCTGGACTTAATCCTGGCCCCCAAATGCATACTGCGCAGTTCAAGATGCAAGTTCTGCAATATATGGCTAGGCACCACCTATCCGCTAGGTCAGCAGCAGCCCACTTCAATATTGCCTCTCCCAGCACGATTTGGGTATGGCAAAAACTCTACAATAAGGACGGTGTCATAGCTCTAAACCCCAAACCTACTGGACGACCATTGAAGTTCAAACCGAGCAATATCAAGGCGCTTCTCGCTAAGCCACTAACCGAGCTCACCCATGAGGAGTTACTGTGCAGAGCGCAGTATTTAGAGGTGGAGAACGCTTACCTAAAAAAGCTCGAAGCCTTAGCCCAGCAAAAACACTTGGCAAGCAAGAACAAACCCAAGTAATTACTGAGTTAAGGCAGCGGTACCCATTACAAGCCATATTGACTGCAGCTCAGATGCCTAGGAGCGTCTACTACTACCAGGTCAGTGTTGGTAGTAAACCCGATTCTTATCTGGACGCAAAAACCCAAATTAAGACCATCTTCCATACCCACAAGGGTCGCTACGGCTACCGGCGAGTACAGGCAGAGCTGGGGCGTCAGAACCATTACCTTAATCACAAGACAGTCCAAAAACTCATGACTCAGATGGGGATCAAGTCGACCGTTAGGCCCAAGCGTTACCAGTCTTACAAAGGGTCCGTTGGCAAAGTAGCCCCCAATCTACTGAATCGTCACTTTGCATCTAAAAAACCAAATGAAAAGTGGGTAACCGATGTCACGGAGTTCAATATCAAAGGTGAAAAGGTTTACCTCTCGCCTATCTTGGATCTTTATAACCAGGAGATTATCTCGTATGAGATTGCTGACAGGCCACAGATCCATATGGTGATGCAGATGCTCCAAAGCGCCTTTAAAAGACTGCGTAAAAGGATCGCCCAATGCTGCACTCTGATCAGGGCTGGCAATACCAAATGGGGTTTTATCAGGAGGCATTAAAAGAACAAGGTATTACCCAAAGCATGTCCAGGAAAGGCAACTGTCTAGATAACGCTGTCATGGAGAACTGGTTTGGGATTATGAAAACGGAGTTCTTCTACCAACAGAAGTTTGAGACTATCGAATTATTTAAAGCGCAACTAAGGGAATACATCCACTAAGGGAATACATCCATTACTACAACCATGATCGGATCAAACAAAAACTGAAGGGATTGAGCCCGGTGCAATACCGAACTCAATCCCTCGTGCTAACCTAACTAAACTGTCCAACTACTGGGGGTCAGTTCACGAAGGCGGTTTCTCGCGCAAGGCTATTAAAACGAATTAAGCAGCTTTACGGCTTTTTGCAGCTGGCTTAGCTACAGCGTATTGACCTTGAATGTTAGCCAATGCAGCGTCAACACTTTTCTCAAAATTTGCGAAAGCGTCAGTTGCTGAAGCGCGAACTTGATCAAATTGTTGGAGTGAAGTTTCAAATGCAGTTTTGAATGCAGATACAAATGCCTCTGAACCAGCAGGAGCTGTCTTAGTTGCTTCTTTAACAAACTTAACCATGTCAGCACGTGCGTCATCAATAGAAGCGTCAACTACTTGAGCAACTTCTTTGTTACCGTTACGTACAACTTTATTTACTTTAGCTTGGTAAGCAGCAGCATACTTAGCAGCTTCTTGGGCAGTTTCTGGCTGAGCCAATTTTGCCAACTGTTGTGCATCTTTGATTGCCAACAATTGTGCGCTGGTATCTTGAGCAACTACTAGAGCATCTTTAGCGGCAGCTTGGTTGATTTCAGCTAATTCTTTTGCGCTTTCAACAGCTACTTGAGCCAAGTACTTTGCGTTTTCAACTGCTTTAGCTTGAGCTTGTGTGAGTTGGTCGTTTAATTGATTCTGGAACATGATTTTTCCTAACTTTTTAAATTGATGAAATTTGTTGCGATGCACCATTGTAAAAAGTTTTTTGTTGCACTGCAAGATTTATTTGCGGCAACGCAACAAAAAGATCAAAAAGCCCCTTTATTTGATTAAAAACAGGGGGTTGAGGGGCCAACTAATTTGGAGATTAGGGCTCATTTAGAGCAAAAATGAGGCAAAAACAAAGAAAAAACCACCCGAAGGTGGTTTCAAACTACTGGCGGAAGAGGCGGGATTCGAACCTGGCGGAAGAGGCGGGATTCGAACCCGCGGTAGGCTATTAACCTACGCACGCTTTCCAGGCGTGTGACTTAAACCGCTCATCCACCCTTCCGTACAGCTAATGATTATACGTTTGCAGGAAGGGTCTGCCTGTAAAAGCACAATTGACTACTTATACAGACTCTTTAAGCTGGTCCAAGATTGCTGGATTTTCGAGAGTTGAAGTATCTTGAGTCACCTCTTCACCTTTAGCAATCACACGCAGCAAGCGGCGCATGATCTTGCCAGAACGCGTCTTAGGCAAGTTATCGCCAAAACGTACATCCTTAGGTTTAGCGATTGGACCAATCTCTTTACCAACCCAGTTACGCAACTCAGTCGCGATCTTCTTAGCTTCATCGCCCGTTGGACGACCGCCTTTAAGAACCACGAATACGCAAATTGCTTCGCCAGTCATATCGTCAGGACGACCCACCACTGCAGCTTCAGCAACTAATGGATTGGCAACTAAACAAGATTCGATTTCCATCGTGCCCATACGGTGACCAGATACGTTCAACACGTCATCGATACGACCAGTAATGGTGAAGTAGCCAGTCTCTTTGTTACGGATTGCGCCGTCACCTGCTAGATACAAAGTACCGCCCAACTCTTCTGGGAAATACGATTTCACGAAACGATCAGGATCACCCCAGATGGTACGAATCATGGATGGCCATGGGCGCTTCACAACCAAAATACCGCCTTGACCGTTTGGAACGTCTACACCTGCTTCATCCACAATCGCCGCCTGAATGCCTGGTAATGGCAATGTGCATGAGCCTGGAATCATGGGTGTTGCACCTGGCAATGGTGAAATCATGTGACCACCAGTTTCGGTTTGCCAGAACGTATCGGCGATTGGGCAACGTGAGCCGCCCACATTCTCGTAGTACCACATCCAAGCTTCAGGATTGATCGGCTCACCAACTGAACCCAAGAGGCGCAATGAAGATAAGTCATAGCTCTTTGGATGCAATGCTTGATCATTGCTAGATGCCTTGATCAAAGAACGAATCGCTGTTGGAGCTGTATAGAAAATCGTTGCTTTGTGTTTCTGGATCATGTCCCAGAAACGACCAGCATTTGGATAAGTTGGAACGCCTTCAAAGACAATCTCAGTGGCGCCAACTGCGAGTGGGCCATAGGTAATATAGGAATGACCTGTTACCCAGCCAATATCAGCAGTACACCAGAACACGTCATTTGGCTTGATGTCGAAAGTCCACTTCATTGTGAGAATCGCCCACAAGAGGTAACCACCAGTAGAGTGCTGAACACCCTTTGGCTTGCCAGTTGATCCAGATGTGTAAAGAATAAAGAGTGGATGCTCAGCGCTTACCCACTCTGGCTCGCAAGTAGTCGATTCATTTGCTACGATTTCTTGCATCCACACATCACGACCTGCAGTCATTGTGACTTCAGAACCAGTGCGCTTGTTTACGATGACATGCTTTACTTTAGGGCATTCGCCAGTAGATAGCGCTTCATCACAAATTGCTTTCAATGGCAAAGATTTACCACCACGGAATTGGCCATCAGCCGTGATCACGGCAACAGCACCTACGTCAATAATTCTGTCACGCAAAGCTTGAGCAGAAAAGCCGCCAAACACGACAGAGTGGATTGCGCCGATACGGGCGCAGGCTTGCATCGCAACCACGCCTTCGATCGTCATTGCCATATAAATGATAACGCTATCACCAGACTTGATGCCCATTTTGCGCAGCGCATTTGCCATCTTGCAAACGCGCTCAAGCATTTCTTGGTAAGTTACATTCGTAACGGAGCCATCATCGGCCTCAAAAATAATGGCAGTTTTATTACCAAGACCATTTTCAACTTGGCGGTCTAAGCAGTTATAAGAAGCATTAGTTGTGCCATCTTCAAACCACTTATAGAAGGGTGCCTTAGACTCGTCCAAGACTTTAGTGAAAGGTTTTTTCCAGAAGATGTTTTCTTTAGCAAGACGACCCCAGAAACCGTCATAATCTTTATTGGCTTCAGCACAAAGCTTGTTGTAAGCTTCCATTCCAGGAATGGCAGCAGATTTAACGAAGTCTGCAGGTGGGTTAAATACGCGGTTTTCTTGCATCAATGGTTCCATGCTTCACAGCCCTTCTATTTAATAATCAGTCGTTTTTTTCTGCAAAAATAGCG
>NZ_NCFJ01000423.1:0-2189 GCF_002281105.1 Polynucleobacter sp. 35-46-11 | reverse complement strand
CAGAATTTTGGTTGGTGCCGGTAGCTCAGCCTGAAAGTTCGCAAAGACCTCTTTAAATACAGGTACAACCCAAATCATCATCACTAGCACCAATAGGAAGGAGGTAGCAAGGGTAATTACAGGATAAGTCAGTGATTGCTGAACTTTTCTTCTCAGCTCAATCTGGGCTTCTAGTTGCTGTGAAATTGTCCTGAGTGCCAAGCTGAGATCACCTGTTCTCTCGCTGACTCTAATAATATTAAAAAACTCTGGAGAAAATTTGCCATCTTGTGCACTTAGGCAAAAAGAAAAGCTATTGCCCTTCTGAAGTAGGGTGCGGATATTCTCTAACCAAATTTGCCAAGATGCAGGTGCAGACTGAATCAATAGCTGTATAGCATTGAGCAAGGGAAGACCAGACTGAAGAAGAGCAAGTATCTGTTGTGCAAAATGCAGTTGTTCAGATTGGCTGAGTTTTCTAGTTAAAAGTTTTTGCACTAATGCCAAGACCCAAGCTCCGCATCTAGGGATGCCTGATCTACTAAGCCAGACTTCAGTAGTTGCGTACCCGCTGAGTAGATGTCCAGAACTTGGGCTGATGCAAATAATTGTCCACTTCCCAAAACTTCATGAACGCCAATGCGGCCGAAATAGCCCGATCCTTTGCATAGATTGCAGGGCGTTTTGCTTTGCATTGAATTGCACTCATTGCAGCGTTTTCGAATTAACCTTTGAGAGCTGACGCAACGAAGACAGGATTCAATAGACTCTTGATCTATGCCTAGGCTTTTGAGTCTTGCTAAAGCACCAATAGCATTGCGCGTATGTAGCGTGCTTAAAACTAAATGACCTGTTTGGGCTGCCTGGATGGCAAGTTGCGCGCTGGCCGAATCACGTATTTCACCAATCATGATGACATCCGGATCTTGGCGTAGAAGGGCGCGAATAATGCTTGGAAAGTCTAAGCCCGCTTTTGGGTGGTAGGCCACCTGATTTACTCCTGGAAGCCGAATTTCAATAGGATCTTCAACAGAGCAAATATTGCGTTGCACTTGATTCAATGCGCTCAAGCAGCTATATAAAGTACGTGTCTTGCCACTCCCTGTGGGGCCTGTTACCAGAATCAATCCATTGGTTTGACTAATAGCACCTCGGACTATTTCAAGTTGCTTGGGCAGTAAGCCAAGTTGATCTAGTGCTAACTCCTCTAGACAACTAGGTAAGATGCGAACAACAGCTTTTTCACCATGTAGGGTCGGAAGAATCGATACCCGGCAATCAATATTCGGATAGCTAAAGTCATGGCCAATGAGGAGGCGTCCATCTTGAGGTAAACGCTTTTCTGCGATATCTAGACGCGACAAGATTTTGATCCGCGTGATTAATCTCTCATGCAAATCAATAGGGTATTGGTTTTGTAGAGTGAGACGACCATCTATTCTCGAGCGTATGATGGTTTCTTGAGATCTCGCCTCAATATGAATATCCGTTGCCCGATTATTTAATGCATTAACAGCAATGTCATGCCAGGTCCGAATAATGTGGGAGTCATGCAGTAGCTCGCTCAATCTTGGGTCGGTTGGATGAGTGGTTGGTATAGCTTTACTGTTTTTACTCCATGCTCATCAAACTGAACAATTTCCATTACTACGCCAGCAATCCGAATGCTGACATCGTAGTCCGGAATTGCTTCAAGCTTTTCTAAAATGAGACCATTTAAAGTACGCGGTCCGTCAAGTGGCAACTCTAGTTTTAGAAGACGATTTAAATCTCGCAATGATGCGCTACCGCTAGCAAGATAAGTGCCATCGGCTAACCAATGAGGATCATTAGAAAGATTTGAGAATGAAGTGGTGAACTCACCAATAAGCTCTTCAACTATGTCTTCAAAAGTGACGAGGCCAAGCACTTCACCATATTCGTTTACAACCAAACTCAAGCGCTGTTGATTGTCCTGAAAAAATTGCATCTGTTGAAGAACGGGCGTCCCGCTGGGGATGAAATAAGGCTCATTTAGTAATGACCTGAAGTCTTCATGGTGAAGCTCTGAATTACCTAGTAACGAGAGTGCTTTTTTAACCGAGAGAATGCCAACGATGCGCTCAGAGTCGCCATCACAAACTGGAAGCTTGTTGTGATAACAAGTTTCTAATTGCTCAATCACCTCATCAATCGGTCTTGAGAGATCTAATATCTCAATCTTAGATCGG
>NZ_NCFJ01000422.1:0-3369 GCF_002281105.1 Polynucleobacter sp. 35-46-11 | reverse complement strand
GAAGACCGATTACCATGGGATATTGAAGTAAATTAAGACCTTGAGTTTATCACCCGCACCCTATTTTTATATGAACTTTGCCCCTAAACCTGTCCGTACTAAAGCCGCCCATGAGTGGCTAGAGTATTTGCGTGACTCTGAAGGTTTGGGCGGAATCCTAGCTAAAACAGAAGATCTGGCCAAACTCAAAATTACGCTCAAAGCTGCTCTGCTTGAAATGGATTTGGATAACTTGGCACCCAAAATTGAGCCTGGATGGCGTTCTGGCGGTCAGGATGAACTGTTTTTGCTAGTCAACGGGGCAAGTGTTGCCACCCGTCTTCAGCAAATATTACCCAGTTTAATCAAAGAGTTAGCTAAAAAAGGGGTGGTCTGTACTGGCATTAAGGTACGCCTTAAGCCGGCACCACCGACCTGGGAGATTAAACCTCGTGAGGGGCATCAAGCAAGTCAGAAGCCAAGAGGGTTTAACTCTGTAGCAAGGGCTTCTTGGGAATCATTGTTGGACAAGTTGGCACCGGATTCCGATCTGCGGAAGGCGGTTGAACGTCTTCTTCACAGCAAGCCTAAATAGCCTAGAAAAAGAGGGGTTGACTCTCTTTTGAATAAGCTGATGGAGCCTTATTTTCGGCAAAGCTACTGATTTCATAAGCGCTTGGATCCTCCAAAAGCTTGCGTAAAAGCGCATTATTTAAGGCATGTCCTGATTTTTCAGCGACGTAAGATCCTACTATTGGGTGTCCAACTAAATATAGATCGCCAATGGCATCCAGAATTTTGTGACGAACAAATTCGTCTTCGTAACGCAATTCTTCGTTATTCAGGATTCGATGCTCATCGAGCACAATCGCATTATCCAAACTTCCACCCCGCGCTAATCCCATTTCTCGCAATGCTTCAACTTCATGAGCAAAGCCAAAAGTACGGGCACGACCAATCTCACTTCGATAAGCATGTTCTGCAAAATCTACTACAAAGCGCTGACCAGTCTTGTCGACCGCCGGGTGCTTAAAGTCGATGGTGAAATCTAACTTAAACCCAAAGAAAGGCTCTAGACGCGCGAGCTTATCGCCTTCCTTTACCTCTATAGGTTTTCTAATTACTACAAATTGTCTAGGGGCTTCTTGCTCAGCAATACCAGCCGATTCCATCAGAAATAAGAATGAAGCGGCACTGCCATCCATGATGGGCACTTCTTCACCATCAAGTTCAATCAATAAATTATCAAGCCCTAGGCCTGCACAAGCTGAGAGTAAATGCTCTACCGTGGAGACGCGCACTCCATCCTTTTGAATCACTGATGCTAGGCGGGTGTCGCAAACCGCCAGAGCAGTGGCCGGCACAACCGATTGCTCTGGGGTATCTACGCGTACAAACAAGATTCCTGAATTTACCGATGCAGGCTTAATAGATAAGGTCACCTTACGCCCTGAGTGCAAGCCAATCCCCACAGTTTTAATAGGGGTGGCAATTGTGCGTTGCTTCATCATGGCTTTATCTAAATTCAGGAATAGTTTCTCTTACAGCTTCTTCAAAATGGAAGCTGCATCGCTCACTTCAAACTTACCGGGCGCTTCACGATCCAAAGTTGTTACTACACCATTTTCAACAATCATGGCATAGCGATCTGAACGAACACCCAAGCCGCGAGCAGTCAAATCTAACTCGAGGCCAAGTTTCTTGGTGAACTCAGCACTACCATCACCCAACATGCGGATCTTTTTGCCAACCTTTTGATCCCGGCCCCACGCACCCATAACAAATGGATCGTTTACCGAAATGCACCAAATTTCATCGACACCTTTTGCTTTGATTGCATCAAAGTGCTCTACATAGCTAGGAACATGCTTTGCTGAGCAAGTAGGTGTAAATGCACCAGGTAATGCAAAGATCACCACTTTTTTACCAGCGGTCAATTTTTCAACTTCAAATGCATTTGGCCCAATAGCGCAACCTTCACTCGCTTCATCTAAGAACTCATAAAGAGTGGCGTTTGGTAATTTTTGTCCGATTGCGATCATAAAGCCTCCAATAAAATAGTTGTAATGAGTTTGCCAACGCTAGCGCGGGATTCGTCGTCCGGAGGGGCGCCGCGCTGGCATTCTGCAACTACCTATTGTATTAAGCAGTTAATTAATCTGCTTGCTTACGTAAAAAAGCTGGGATTTCATAGTAATCAGCCCCTTTTTCNNNGTAGGGGCTGGTGTAGCTTCACGAGAACTGCGGAATACCCGTGGCAAATCATATTGACTGTAATCAACACTGCTGGTGGCTGGCTGAGAAGCCATTGAAGGCGCACTACCGGCACCAGTCATTGCCAAACCAGCGCTAGTACTCAGAGCTGAGTCCAAACTTACTTTACTCATTGCTGCTGACGCGCTTGCTGGAGCAAAGCTGTTTAAGTCAGCCATGGTTGGCATTGCATCATGGGTACCAGTGGCCTGCCTCCAAACTACCTCAGGTTGATGTTTTTGACGAGCTTGTGGATTATTCAAGCCTGTTGCCACCACAGTAACGCGTAAGGCATCACCCAAACTCTCGTCATACACGGTACCGAAGATCACGGTAGCGTCATCCGCAGCATAGCCACGAATTGCAGCCATCACTTCACGAGTCTCAGACAATTTGAGTGAACGACTAGCAGTGATGTTGACCAATACGCCACGTGCACCAGATAGATCCACACCTTCAAGCAATGGTGAAGCTACTGCAGCTTCAGCAGCTAAACGTGCACGATCCATGCCAGAAACTGTTGCAGTTCCCATCATCGCCTTGCCTTGCTCGCCCATCACTGTTTTCACATCCTCAAAGTCGACGTTGATCAAACCTTGAACGTTAATGATTTCTGCAATACCCGAAACCGCGTTATGCAATACATCATCAGCGCATGCGAATGCCTTATCAAACTCAGCATCCTCACCCATCACCTCAAAGAGTTTCTCATTGAGAACTACGATCAAAGAATCTACATAAGACTCGAGTTCAGCCGCACCATTTTCAGCAACCTTGAGACGCTTGACACCCTCAAAATCAAATGGCTTGCTGATAACACCAACCGTCAAAATTCCCATCTCTTTAGCAACTTGAGCAACGATTGGAGCTGCGCCAGTACCTGTACCACCACCCATACCAGCAGTGATGAATACCATATGCGCACCTTGCAATGTATCTGCAATACGTGTACGCGCTTCTTCAGCAGAAGCTGCACCGATTTCTGGTTTTGCGCCAGCACCGAGTCCGCTAGAGCCTAGTTGCAAATTCACAGATGCCTCAGAACGCTGTAAAGCGCCAGCATCGGTGTTCATGCAAATAAACTCTACGCCATTAACACCGCGACGAATCATGTGCTGAACTGCATTACCACCTGCA
>NZ_NCFJ01000421.1:0-2210 GCF_002281105.1 Polynucleobacter sp. 35-46-11 | reverse complement strand
GCTAGCAAAGTAATGCTGAACCATGGCTATCCAAGCGGGATCGCCAGCTGGAACCTGTGTAGGAATAGTAATTTTGTTTTTATCAATCGCCGTGAATTCCAGCTTGTTGAACTTTTCTTTATCAGTGTATGTGGCGGGACCAGTGAAGGTGCTTGCTGAGAACGCGCCGTCAAAGGGGCCAATCTTTTGCTCTTGTGAGGCGTCGCGAACAATCTCTGTGTACAGGACTAAGGGTGCTGCGTTTGCATTACTTTGTGTAACACGGTGTCCAACGTCAACCACATAACTGCCCGCACTTAAGATAAAAGTCTTCTCTAGTTTTACGCCGTTACGCTCGCTTACTAAAACAATGAAGGGGTTCCCTGAGCCGTCTTTACCAGACTGCGATAACTTAAATGTGCTGGTGTGATTCGGCAAATCCACGTTGCCCAAGGCAATTAAGCCAGAGCGTGCAAAATATTTATGGTTTGGTGTGTATTGAAACAACTCAACTTGTTTTTTTTCTGGTGTGAGCTGCTTAGGCAGCATTGCATCAATAATGGTGCCGCCGTTTGCACTAATCTCCAAAATCAATACGTCATTTTTCAACACAAACTTTTCGGCCGTTTCTATTGCACCAGCAACAACCATAGGCGTTTGGTTTGGGGCTGGAATACTTGGATTTTGTACGGGCGATGGAATATCGATTTTGTTCGCTGTTGTCTTATCGGCCACAACGGCAGTATTAACAGGGCTCCCACCAAACATCGATGGCTTTCCTTCATGAACTTGCCAGTTGTTGAACAACAAGATGCCCGACATGGAAAAGATTGCCCAAAGAATTGTTTTTTTATAGTCCATTTGCATTCACTTAATGATGATGAGATGTTGGTTTTACTGCTGGGTCGTAACCGCCCTGTGACCATGGATTACAACGCAAAATACGCCATACCGATAGCCCAATACTTTTAAAAAACCCGTAGTTTGTAAAGCAGTCACATGCGTATTGAGAGCAGGAAGGTGCAAACTTACAATGCATACCAATATAAGGACTAAGCGCTACTTGATAGAGCCGCACAAACTTAATGGCTGCCTTGTTTATTAGGTGCACGTTAAATTAGCCCCGCAATTTGTGTTCGCAGAATATCTTTTTCTTTGCTTCTGAGTCTGCCGCGGGTTTCGCGACCAATTGGTTTTTTCAGCTTCACCACAACATCACTGTTGAGGTTTGTAGCTTGAGCGCCCCTGACTAGTTCTCGGATCATGCGCTTTAATTGGTTCCGGTCTACTGCGCGTTTGGCTAGTTTTTTAGCCACCGCAATACCTAAATCTGGTTTAGCGCCTTGATCGGAAGATACCAAATACAAACCCCAATACAAACTTGTCTTGGGGCGTGTTTTTAGTAACTCAGAAATCCTGGCGCTATTCAACTGCTAAATTAAACGGCCAGACGTTTACGACCTTTAGCACGACGTGCGTTTAATACTGCGCGTCCGCTCTTGGTTTTCATGCGAATACGAAATCCGTGGGTGCGTTTGCGACGTGTTACTGAGGGTTGGTATGTTCTTTTCATGATTCATCCTGCAAAACCCAGTATTTTCCTTGTTGCCAAGCAAAAGGTCAACCGCTGCGGAAGAATATATAGGTATTTTTCTCTATTTAATTTGTGATAATTTAATAAACCATTGATTTTTATCGGTTTTCTATTTTTATTCACAAGTTATCCACAGGTTTTCCACGTTTTTCCAGCTTGTGGATAACTTTATGGGCTGGCTACAATGGATCCTCCAAAAATATGAGTAACTTACAGAACCCCCCCACATTGAATTCACTCAGCCCACTGGGGTTTTGGGATGGTGCACTTGGTGCGCTAGCTCGCGAACTGTCCCCCCAACAATTTAAGACCTGGATTCAGCCGTTAAGCTTGGTTTCCTATGATGAAAGTGAGCAATCACTCATTCTGGGAGCTCCAAATAGATTCAAGCTTGATTGGATCAAGAAAACTTTTTCTGATCGCTTCCAGGAGATGGCAGACCAGTATTTTGGCCATCCAATCAACCTAAGCTTCGTGCTCAATGTAGAGGGTTCTGGCACACAACCACCTGAGATTAGCTCGCCTCCTCAGGATAAATTTGAGCAACAAGAGGTTTTGCTAGACGCAGACAGCAGCTCTACAGAAGAGCAAGCTTTTGAAATTGAAGATCACTCTAAATTAAACCCAAACCTTACTT
>NZ_NCFJ01000420.1:0-2226 GCF_002281105.1 Polynucleobacter sp. 35-46-11 | reverse complement strand
CCTTCATTTTTTCATCTGTATCCACAGCCTCAGCAAGTGCCATGAGATGTTTGGAGTTCAGCAAATAGGTTGCAGCAATCATCTTGCTCCAAGATGAATGCCACGCTTTACCAGAGAAGCGACGATCTTTTACTTCAATTGCCTCGGGATTCGTTGCGAGTTGAGAAAACTCCGAAAAATATTCCTTTTGAATTTCCGCCAAACGTTCTGGTGGAATTAATGCCATGTGGTGCGGTGCCAAAGATGGCGCAACACCCGTATTCATACCTGCAAACATAATGATCTCGTTAATTAATTAGGTTCATTCTCCAACTATCAGGCTGTAAGGGTTATACGCACTAACCCTAGCCCTAGGGCTAAGCTAGTAATAACCCGAAGATGGAGTCTTGCCCGCGATCCAAATTAAGGAAGCGAATCGACCGGTTACTTTGTCCCTGCGATAGGAAAAGAAATTTACTGAATCACTGGATGTGCAAAAGTCGCCGCCATAGACCCTCTCAATGCCAGCAGAGCGTAAACGGTCCTGAGCGAGTAGATATAAATTGGCAAAATACTTTCCAGGACTACCAGCAATAGATTTAAATGCCTCGGATAAAATAGCTTGAGATTGGCCGGCAAACGCTTGCAGCACATCTTCACCAACCTCAAATGCAGTAGGTCCGATTGCAGGACCCATCCACACCACAATATCTTTTGGTAGCAGGTCCGGGGATAAATGACGCAGTTCCCGAATGGTATTTTCTAAAACTCCGCCACTGAGACCTCGCCAGCCAGCATGAGCTGCCCCAACAACATCACCATTCTTGCTTGAGAACAATACCGGCATGCAATCGGCCGTTAGGATGGCCAGTACCTCGTTTGGAATATTGGTAACAGAGGCATCCGCTTCAAATGGCCCACTAAGCAAAGCACTTCTTGAGGTCGGAGTGCTCACCTTAGTGCCATGAATCTGCTTAAGCCAAGCTGGTTCGGCAGGAAGGTGTGATCGTAAGGCTCTGCGGTTTTGCACCACATCGTCTACATCATCGCCAGCATTCAGCCCGAGATTAAGGCTATTAAAAGGAGGTTTACTAACCCCACCCTCCCGAGTCGTACAAAAAGCTTGAATTTGCTTGGGTACAAGCCAAGTTGGCTCAATCTGCTGAATTGCGCTGATCATTTTTGATGGATGCCATTAAGGTATCTTCTTTAGGTAGGTCTGCCTCACTCATTCCAAGCAGAGGCAGCAAATTCATTAAATCTTGAGGGGGCAATCTAAACCAGGTCATCACATCCTGTGTCGATGGATGCTGCAAACTGAGGGCATAAGCATGCAGAGCCTGACGACTAAAGGGTAATGTTTTTGCTGCTCCAGGCGTTCTTTTGCGATAAACCGGGTCACCCAAGAGTGGGAAGCCCAAAGATTCAAGGTGCACACGGATTTGATGGGTGCGGCCAGTTTCCAGACGGCATTCCAGCAAGGCAACTGGACTTTCTAAAAAAGTCCCTTTGGCCAAGCGTCGGAACAGAGTGGCAGCCGGTTTACCTTGGGCGGAGCCAGCAGCCATTTTGAGGCGATCACGCTGATCACGACCTACGGTTGCCAATACCTTGCCCTGAGAAGGCGCATCACCCCAAACTAAAGAAAGGTAGCGCCGCCCAACAGTTCGCTCCTGAAGCTGTCTTACTAGTGAGGTTTGCGCAATATCCGTGCGAGCTACGACCATCAGTCCAGACGTATCTTTATCTAAGCGATGGACAATGCCAGCCCTTGGTAAATTTTTTAGCTCTGGGAAACGATATAACAGGCCATTTAATAGGGTTCCCGTCCAATTTCCAGCAGCTGGATGTACGACAAGTCCAGCGGGTTTATTAAGCACAATGATGGAATCATCCTCATAGACAACATCGAGGGGGATATCTTCCGGGGCAAAGGCAAATTGTTCGGGCATTTCCTGTGGAAATACCTTAATGCTCTCGCTTCCGCGCAGTAAATGGCGTACTTTGGTGACTTTTCCATCCACCGTGACTGCCCCAGCCTCAACCCAAGCTTTGAGTCGATTGCGGGAGTAATCAGGTAAAGCACCCCCAAGAAACTTATCTAAGCGCTCTCCGCTGACCTCAGCAGGAACTTCTAGGGCAATGAAATCCTCATCATCGATATAATCAATGGGATTCGAATCGGGAGTATGCGGCAATGCCACGCTTAAAGAGCCTTTTAGTTATGTCGGACGTTATTACAGACGC
>NZ_NCFJ01000419.1:0-2227 GCF_002281105.1 Polynucleobacter sp. 35-46-11 | reverse complement strand
CACGATGGCTCAAACCCCAAGTGCACCAAATGCAGTTGTGGTTGATGCAGCCATAACTGACAATATTTATCAGTTATATGAGGGTACTGTTACTAAGATTGATAAGAAGACTCGTACAATTTTCTTTAAAAATAATGAAGGAGAATCAAAGTTCGTTGCCGGCCCTGAGATTAAAAACTTTGACCAGATCAAAAAAGGTGATCGCCTGAATGTTACCTATGAACTCGCTGTTGCAATTGAACTGATCAAGACTAAGAGTGACGGCATTCGTAGCAAAGTGGAAACCTCATCTGAGGTGACCTCGAAGCCAGGTGAAAAACCAACTCGCACGATTACTAACACCACCACCATCATTGCTGACATTATTGCCGTCGATCGCCCCAAGAAACTGGTTTCCGTTAAGGGCCCTAGTGGCAAAGTTACCGTGGTAACGGTAAAGAACCCGCAGTTGCTAGCCGACGTAAATGTTGGTGAGCAAGTTAAGGTAGTTTATTTTGATGCAATGGCTGCATCTATCACTACACCGAAAAAGAAGTAAGGTAAACAGTATTGAATAAAAGCAGGGATCTGATTTGAGCATTCGTATCTATTGGGTCCTTGCGCTTGTTGCCCTACTCTCGGCATGTGCTAGCACTACTCGCCCAGGAGCAGTAGGCATAAACAGATCACAATTCATGATGGCTTCAACAGAAGATGTAAATCGTCTTTCTGCTGTGAGTTATAGTGAGCAAAACCAAAAAGCAAAAGAAAAAAATATACTGGTCACCTCAGGACCTACCTACGATCGCTTGAAGCTGATTGCGAATAGACTGATTCCACAAACTGAGGTATTTAGGGATGACACCAGACAATGGGATTGGCAGTTAACTCTCATTAATGCCCCAACACTCAACGCTACTTGTGCGCCTGGCGGAAAGATTACCTTTTACACAGGCATCATTGAGCAGCTCAATCTAAATGATGATGAAATAGCTGCCATCATGGGCCATGAGATTGCTCATGCCTTAAGGGAGCACGGTAGAGAGCGTGTATCTCAAGCAGCAGCGCAAAATGTATTGGTGAATATTGCAACGGCTCTAGCTGGTCCCTATGGCTCTGCAGTCAGCGCCGCCAATCAAGTGGCGCACTACGCAATCGTTTTACCCAACTCACGAGAAAATGAGTCCGAAGCAGATGCCATTGGATTGGAGCTTGCTGCAAGAGCAGGCTATAACCCCATGGGTGCAATTAGTGTTTGGCAAAAGATGCTAAAGGCGACGAAGGATAAAAACTCTCCAGAATTTTTATCCACCCATCCTTCTGGTGAAACCCGAATTGAGCAATTGACAGCACTCATCCCTGCGGTTGAACCTATCTATAAAGCGGCACCAAAGCCACCTTCAAGCAATCAAAAAAAGATATAACACTTCAATGGTGTACATTTAAATGCGCAGGATCGGTTCTGTTCCTGCAAGTAGCGCAATATATCAAGGAGTAATGCTTGGAAAAACTAACAGCTCGGCAGCGTTATTTAATCGCTGCTATTGGCATGGCAGTACTCATGGCGGGCCCCTTTCTCACACTTGGCTTGTATGCCTGGTTTGAAGGGGTCGAAGAACACCGCACCATTTTTCTTCAGTACTTTCAGCAGCTTTTTCCTCTAGGAGTTGCACTCACCTTAGGTGCATTGATATCGGGTTTTGTTGTGCTCAATCGACTGTTTAATACCTATGTTAGTGGCATTGCTGCCACTTCTGAGCGTCTTAAAGTGATGCTCAGCAGCAATCGAGAACTACGCCTCGAGCTTCAAGGTCCACCAGAATTACGTGAAGTCATTCATGCCATGAATCGCTTGGCCGATCAACGGGATCATAAGATTGACGAGATTGAAGAAAAGATTAAGGAGCAGATTTCCATCTATCAATCGCTATGCGATAGATCTGCAGATGCCTCGCTTTTGGATAGACCATTGGCAAGCCTTATTTACACTGCGTTTGATACTGAAACAACGGGCTTACAACCAAGTCATGGTGATGAAATCATTCAAATTGGCGCACTTAAAGTTTCCAATGGAAACATTCATACGAATGAAACCTTTGAGGCCCTCATTGACCCGAGGAGATCAATTTCCTCAGAGAGCATCAAGATTCATGGGATAAGCCAAGCAGAAGTGGAGGGAAAGCCCACGATTGATCAGGTGCTACCTATTTTTTATAAGTTTTGCGAGGGTAGCGTATTGCTCGGTCAT
>NZ_NCFJ01000418.1:0-2242 GCF_002281105.1 Polynucleobacter sp. 35-46-11 | reverse complement strand
GTGCTACCAAGAACGTCCGCATCTGATGCCGCCTCTTCGGATCAGCTCATTCGTTACATCCCATTTGAGGACCCTATTCCAACCAGACGAGTTTGCCTCGTCTGGCGGAAGAACTTTCCACGGGCAGCCGCAATGAATGAGCTAGCTGAAGTGATTCGCCAATGCGCCCTACCAGGTGTTCAATACCTGTAAGACCTGCTCCTTGGTTTAACTCAAATCAGAAACGAGTGAGGCTAAAGTTTCTGGAGGCAGCGTCTGAACATGCATAGGGTAACCCTTATGATCGCAACCCACCATCATCTGAGCGCCCGCTTTTAAGGCCATCTTCATATCGTTTGTAAGATCAAAGCGCATAAAGTGCACTGCAGAGGTTTTATTAGCGGTTGAGCGCTCTAAGTCTTCGTCAGCAATTGCATAAACACGTGGCTGACCTTCAACTTCGATAAACATTTGATGCTCAATACCCACCAACTTCGCAAGTGCAACTTTACGATCCGCCTCATTAGGGTATTCAATCATCATAGTGGCTTTGAAATCTGATCCACCTGGCACTAGAGGGTTATAGGCATTCAACTCATCTTCAATGCCATCTTCCTCAAATGTTTTTTCTACGCGCAGCATCTCTTGAATTTGATAGCGCATTAAAAATTCATTCTCGAAAATCAGTGTGACGTGATCTCCAAGATGAACGGTTCTTAGACGGCGCTCTTTAATCGCTTTTTCACGAAAAGCAGGACGCTCCTTGTGATAAGCCTCAAGGCTCAATAAACTATCGCGAGTAATTGTTCTCATGCTGCTGTATTCCTATTAATAAATTAAAGTCCGTATGCCTTAGCAAGCAGGGTTAAAGGGTGGGCCATTTCTGATTTGGGTAATCCCAACTCCTCCATGCCCTGCTCAATATGATGACCAGCAAGTTGGCAGTCAGAGCTAATGTAGTTAGGCTCTTCTTCAGCCATTCTTCTAAACACAGGCTTACCAATCTTCATAGCTGTTTCATGAAACTCTTTCTTTACACCCCAAGTACCCGAGTGTCCTGAGCAACGCTCAACCACATTGACCTCAGTTCCAGGAACTAACTTAAGAGTTTCTGCAGTTTTTTGACCCACGTTTTGTACGCGTGAGTGACAAGCCATGTGATAGCTGACATGGCCCAACTCTTTACTGAAGTCTTTCTTTAAAAGTCCATCGGAGTTACGAGCCATGAAGTACTCAAACGGATCCCACATAGCATCTTTCACCAATTGCGTATCATCGCAATCTGGGAACATGAGTGGCAATTCCTGTTTGAACATCAAAGTGCAGGATGGGATTGGGGTCAAGATGGCATAACCTTCGCGCGCCAACTTTGCCAACTTTGGAATATTTTTTTCCTTGTTTTCAGCAACAGATTCCAAATCACCTAGCTCTAGCTTTGGCATGCCACAACAGGCTTCCTTATCTACCAACTCATAAGGAATAGCATTGTGTTTCAGAATCTTAATCAGATCTTGCCCAATACCTGGCTCGTTGTAATTGATATAGCAAGTGGCATAGATAGCAACTTTTCCAGGCGTCTTGGCACCATCTACAACAGGCAGATCTTCAGATTTTTGTGCTAGTTGCGGGAATGTCTTCGGAGCGTATTCAGGGATCCAAGCATTCTTATCTACTCCTAAGGCACCCTCCATCACCAAGCGCGCAAGGCCGGTGCTGTTCACTGCATTGATAGCTTGAGTCACGATCGGAATGCCAGCAAAGTGTCCGAGCTTATCTGTAGAGGATAAAAGTTTGTCGCGGAAAGTAGCCTTGTCATCTTTAAAGTTAACAGCCTTAGCACGCAGCATGAGATGAGGGAAGTCAATATTCCAAGGATGTGGTGGGACATAAGGACACTTAGTCATGTAGCACACATCGCAGAGGTAGCATTGATCAACTACCTTTTGGTAATCCGCCTTATCGACCTGCTCCATCTCCAGATCTTCAGTGGCATCAACTAGATCAAAAAGGGTTGGAAACGATCCACAGAGACTGACGCAACGACGGCAACCATGGCAAAGATCAAAAACGCGCTCCATCTCGGCTTCTAAATCAGCCTTGTCGTAAAACTTTGGATTTTGCCAATCCAAAGGATGTCTGGTTGGGGCCTCTAAACTACCTTCGCGAGTTGTCATATCTGTCCTCTAGTGTTTCTACAGTTGTAGCGTGCAAATCGAATGATCTACAGTTTAGGGCGGGACCAACCGATAGTAAAATTGTATTA
>NZ_NCFJ01000054.1:0-12773 GCF_002281105.1 Polynucleobacter sp. 35-46-11 | reverse complement strand
TGGAGTTTGAACTCCGTACTGTATTTGCTCATAAAACAAAACCCCCTTGGTTGGACATAAGGTCCAACTTTTGGGGGTCAGTTCACGAAGGCGGTTTTTTACATTTCTTTACTTGTTTTTAGTGTGCATGACCTTGCGGGTTGATCGGCTTTTTATTGAAATTACCATTTGGCATATTTCTGCCATTCATCATTTGCTGATGTGCAGCCTTCATATCCTCATGCATTTCAGGATGACAGAACTCATGGTCAGCACTATTGCTGGTATTGCCCATTTGATGAGTGCTTGCCCCCTTGTAACCCAAAAGGGAGGGATCAAGCATGCCGGCAATCATGGCGATGTGCCCAAATACTAAAAATAATGCGACACAGATAGCATGAATTTTCAGTTTACCCATTTGGTCCATGGTTTTATTCACAAAACCAAACTCTTGCAACGCTATCCAAATTAGAGGCAAGCCCCCGATCAAATAACTAGCCACTGCAATTACGTCTATAGCAGTGCGCCATTCATCATTTTTGGTAATCGGGAGTACCGCAGTAGTTATTAAATAGGCGATGATGCCAATAAAATATAGGCCAACTGTCGTTCCTGAAAATCGATTCAAGTGATAAATAAAGCCATCAAATTTTCGGGTAAATAAGATATACAGTTCAGTGATTGCTAACGTTTCAGCGAGCACGATCGGTATCGCCATAAAGATTAAGAGGTTCCAAGGCTGATTGTCAGCCAATAGCTCCATGTAGTGAGTCATGTTCATTACTATTCTCCAAAACGGAAATTATCAAAAGGCATCTAAATGCCACAATCTAAAGTGATTACAGATAATTTCTGGGAGGCTTGTAAATGGACTCAGCAATATTAGATGCAGGTGTTGAAATATCGCCATGCAAGTACACGTCGACCAGCTTGGCCGAAGAAAATTCAGGTGAAGCAGTCAGAATCGCAACTACCGCACAGCAATAATGGGTAGCACTAGTATTGCCACTCATCTTGCCGCCCTCGGTATTACCGACCGATCCTGCCTCTTGGCAATGATCATGCAAGGAGATCATTACTACGGTGCTTGAAGCATTTAAATCGACAGGCATCATCGCAGCATTGATTTGGCTGACGAAGAGACTGATAAATAGAAATGCGACGAATTTCTTCATGCTCTCAGTTTACGCTTTTTTGAGACTTTCGATGCCAAAGACTATTACTATCCGCCCTCCAAAATAGTGGCCTACCCTGCTTTACATCGAGTCTGGCTGGAAATTCCCAAACCTGTGCGCCAGTAGTTGGTGTTTGGTGAAATGGAATACCCATACTTTGATATCGAGCAGTAACTGTTGGATGTGGATGTCCGTAACGATTGCGATATCCGTTTTGGGCAAATGCTTCGTCAGGGCTAAGCGC
Source organism: Polynucleobacter sp. 35-46-11 (assembly GCF_002281105.1). NCBI lineage: Bacteria > Pseudomonadati > Pseudomonadota > Betaproteobacteria > Burkholderiales > Burkholderiaceae > Polynucleobacter > Polynucleobacter sp. 35-46-11. Next base: position 11,375 of record NZ_NCFJ01000054.1, on the reverse strand, counting down.
TAATAAGAGCTCTTGAGATGAAGATGTTTTGCTGCCGTGATGTGGCGCCATGAATACCAACGCTTTATCCTTCAAATGATTGAGGGCTGCTTGGGTTAAGCGCTCAGTAATTTCAGCCTCACCCTGCTTTTCTACATCACCAGTCAACCAGAATGAAGTTGTTGAGTTGCGCACCTCTAAGACACAACTCACTTCATTAGGCTTTCTGGGGTGCTGATCCTCAAAAATCGTATGCTCATGCGGATGCCATATATGAAAGTCCACCCCATCCCATGACCATTGCTGACCAAATCGACAAGGCATCGCGGGGATTTTTCTATCCTCTAAATTAGTAAGCAATGGATTAGTACTCGGCAAAGAACCCATCATCGAGTCAAAGTGAATTTCTTTAAGCAGGGTAGCAGCTCCTCCTATGTGGTCACTATCACTATGACTAATAACCATCCGATCAATATGATCAATCCCCCACCCTCTTAAGTAGGGTAGGATAATTCTTTGGCCAGCATTATCTTTTCCCTGAATAGGGCCAGTGTCGTATAGCAAACGTTTAGTTTTGGTTTCGATGAGAACTGCCGTACCCTGGCCGATATCGAGTACTGACGCCCGAAACTCGCCTTGCACTAAATTGAAATTCGCAATTGGCTGAACAAACAAAGTTGCACACAATATGAGGCCGCCAACTCTTGATGCCCAACTCTCTCGTATAGACCCAGGACGAATCGCAATAATGATGCCAAAGGTTGATAACACGATTGCCCACCAAGCAGGCTGACTAGACCAAGCAATTGCCCATCTCCAATTCGCCATCCAAGTCAGCATGATGGCCAAGTAATCCATTGTGGCATGTGCTGGCATCAGCAGCCATTTACCAATGAAGTCAGGCAATAAAGCGCCGGCAATAGCCAGAGGCGTCACGATATAACTCACCACGGGAATGGCAATAGCATTTGCTAGCGGGGAAACTATCGAGACTTGATAAAACCAATACAAGGTCAATGGCAGGAGCGCAATAGTGACAACCGCCTGCACACAACAAGCCTCTCTTAGCGCCTGAGTAAGTCTATGACGCCAGTCAACTTCCAACTCCCTGCCAGTGGGTAAACCTAACAAGCCATCGGAATTCTGCATCGCATACAAAATTGCCGCCACCGCCCCAAACGAGAGCCAGAATCCCGGCGTGTATGGCGCCATCGGATCAATCAGCAGAACAAGCAATAGGGCCCACCACCAAATATCAAACGATCGCGGATTTCTGCCGGACCATAGTGCAAATGCAACCACCCCCACCATATACATCGTTCGCTGCGCTGGAATCTGAAAGCCAGCCAACCAGGCATATACAAATGCCGTCAGAAATCCCACCGCCGCTGCAAACTTGCTCACGGGAATCCATAGCGGCAGAGTATTGCGACGCCATAAAAATCTGGCAAGCATGGCACCAAATCCAGCCAACATCGTGACATGAAGCCCCGATATCGAGATGAGGTGCCCAATACCGGTAGCATTAAATACACGCCAGTCCTCTTGGTCGATGGCATTTTGATCACCCATCACCAGCGCTGCAATCACACCACCATAACGCGCATCCCTCGAAAGCAGGTGCTGAATCTTGTCTCTTAATTTCCAACGCTGATACTCCATGGCTAGAGCGAACTCAGTAAAGCCGATATCTTTCTCGAGCAATAGCTTTCCCGACCTAACTGATCCACTGGCACCAAAGTCTTGATGAAAAGACCAACGTTCAAAATCAAAAGTGTAGGGATTGAGAGATCCATAAGGTCTTTTAATTTTGACTTTGAATTCCCAGCGCTGACCTGGAATGACTTGGGGAATATCTTGTGGATTGCGCCATGCAGGCTGCCAACTCAAATACACCTGCGGAGGAAAAGATTCAATTAATTCTTTACCCAAAAATGCCCGATCTACCTCAAATGAAAACTTCGCGCCACCAGGAGAGCTCTGCGGCAAAGCATTGACTCTGCCCTGGAGAATAAAGTCCTTTCCCTCATACTCGATTGAAAGGACATGAGCCAGTCGACTTTGTGCGTATTGCGCATTCCAAGCAAATCCAAAAGTAAAACAGCATGCAGTTAGTAATGCGCTACTTGCATGGCAATACTTCATGAAAGAACAATTAATGTAAATACCAGACAGGGAGATGAGGATAGTAGTTATACATATCCAACGCCAATACTCTGGCACAGCAGGCAAAAAAAGAAGAAGCGATCCCCCGGCGATAAACGCCGCAATATTGATTCGCAAGCTCTTAAGAAGCGGATTGTGGGTTTGAGTTGTTAGTCATTAGAGATGACCAACGGGGTAATGCTTGCATGGCATTTTGCCAAACTGCCTTTGAAAATACTTCTTCACTTACCCCGCGAGTGCCAGCTAGTTGCTGAGCGATTCTGGGAAGTAAAGCTGGCTCATTGAAGCGACCACCCTCCTCCTTGAGCCAGGCCGGCGGAATATCCGGCGCATCAGTTTCAGTAACGATGCTCTCTAGAGGCAATTCGTGCAAGAGGCGGCGAATCTGCAATGCTCGATCATAAGTTGCGGCTCCACCAAATCCCAGCTTAAAACCCAGCTCGATAAACTGCTCGGCTTGCTGATGGCTGCCATTAAAAGCATGCGCAATACCGCCCGGCACTTTTCTTTTGCGCAGCGCTTTGAGAATGGCATCTTGTGAGCGGCACACATGCAAAATGACTGGCAAATGGAATTGCTGGGCCAAATCGAGCTGCGCATGAAAGAAATACTCTTGGCGCTGAGGATCGAGTCCCTCAACAAAATAATCTAAGCCAATCTCACCAATACCTACAAAGCGAGGATCATCTAACGAGCGCTCAATTTGATGTTTAAGAGCATCGATATCACTCTCTTGTGCGCGATTGATATACAGCGGATGAATGCCTAGCGTATAAACCAATCCTGGTATTTGATTGCCATATTGGTTTGCTAAATTTATAGCTTGATCCCAATCAGAAGCCTGAACTGTGGGAAGCAAAATAGCCTTAACACCTTTATTCGCTGCGCCTGAAATAATCTCTGGAAGAGCATCCTTGAACTCCGGAGCATCTACATGGCAATGGGTATCAACCCATGCGAGTTCTTTACTGACTTCGCTCATTTGGCGAAGGTCTTTAGTACTCCGCGCTCTAAATGCAAAATTCGGTCACACCGTTTAGCGCGAATCGGATCATGAGTAACGATCACAAAAGCAGTACCCTGCTCACGTGCAATATCTAGCATTAAATCAAATACACCATCGGCAGTTTCGGTATCCAGATTGCCTGTTGGCTCATCTGCTAAGACGCAAGCAGGGTTACCTACTAAAGCACGGGCAACCGCAACACGTTGACGCTCACCGCCAGATAGTTCACCCGGAGTATGCTGCACTCGCTTTGATAGCCCAACTGCGTGCAACATCATATTTGCACGCTCCATAGACTCTTCATTGCTCAATCCACGAATACGCAGAGGTAGCGCCACATTCTCAACAGCACTAAATTCATCCAAGAGATGATGGAACTGATAAATAAACCCTAGGGTGTGATTTCGCAGTTGATCTAATTTACTTGCTGGTAATCTATGGAGATTCTCTCCAGCCAGAATGACCGTACCTGAGCTTGGCGTATCTAAACCACCCAATAAATGCAGCAAGGTACTTTTACCTGAACCAGAAGAACCAACGATAGCGACCTTCTCAGAGGCGCTCACTTGCAAATCAATTTCCTTAAGGACATCAACCGCTGTCTGTCCTTTACCATAGGTCTTTGCTAGACCTGATGCACTCAGAATGACATCTGCATTTAAGTCATTTTTTACATTATTCATAGCGCAATGCCTCCGCAGGCTGCACTTGGGCAGCTCGTCTGCTTGGGTAAAGGGTGGCTAATACAGAAAGGCCGAAAGCCATTAATCCGACAGTGACCACATCAGACAAGCGAACGTCCGATGGCAGCTCACTAATAAAGTACACATCGCGTGGCAAGAAGCGCACGCGGAAGATCGCCTCAATTGCAGGAACAATCACGTCAATATTTAAAGCAATGAGAAGCCCCAAGCCAACACCGGCGAGGGAGCCTAACAAACCAATCGCTAAGCCTTGGACTAAGAAGATCCGCTGAATGAGGGCTGGGCTTGCACCCATCGTTCTCAAAATGGCAATATCAGCCTGCTTCTCATTCACAGTCATCACCAAAGTAGACACCAGATTGAAAGCAGCTACAGCAATGATGAGTGTCAGAATGATGAACATCATCTTTCTTTCAGTTTGAACAGCAGCAAACCAATTGCGATTAGATCGTGACCAGTCGCTAACCCACAAAGCTTGTGGAACAACTTGGGCCAACTCAGAAGCAATCTCTGGCGCACGTTGCATATCATCCACCTTGACTCGTAAACCAGATGGATCTTGCAAGCGTAATAGAGCAGCAGCATCTTTCCAATGCATGATAGCTAAAGAACTATCGTATTCATAATGACCGCTATCCACAATTCCAAGAACTTGTAGCGTTCGCATTCTGGGCATAGCACCCGCAGGAGTCAGGTCGCTCTCTGGCACAATTAAATTCACTCGATCGCCAACACGTGCACCAACAATATTGGCAAGTTGCGCACCTAGGGCAACACCAAAAGTACCCGGCTTGAGATCCTCAATACTACCGGCAACAAACTGCTTTGGTAGATCAGAAACCTTACCCTCTTCACTTGGTAGCACTCCACGAATTGCAACGCCACGCATCACACTATCGCGACTTAACAAACCTTGCGAGCTCACCATGGGAGCAACCCCCACCACGTGAGGCTGTGCAGCGACCTTTAGAGCAATGGGCTCCCAATTCGCCAAACCATCAGGGGCGGTAATTTCGACATGAGAGAGTACGGACAGCATGCGGTCACGAACCTCTTTTTGGAAGCCATTCATGACTGAAAGCACCACAATCAGGGCAGCAACACCCAAAGCGATGCCTGCAGTGGAGATTCCGGAAATAAAGGAAAGAAAGCCATCACGCTTACCCACGGTCTTTCGACGCTTGGATCGGGTGTAGCGTAGGCCAATTTCTAGCTCAATAGGAAGTCTCAACATAGTTACAGTTTAGTGAATTAAACGAGCAAACTGATGGATTCTGTAAATGCCACCTAAAATCAGGGGAATGACTGCCAATTTAAGCCCCCGATCTAGCGCTTGGCGACGCTTTACCCTGATGGTGTCAGGGGAAGATGCTATTGATGATGGGTTAGAGCAAAATGCGCCCCCAAGTGGATTGCCACAAGAACGCTTCTTATTGGGAGACCGGCTACCCATTGCCTCAGTCTTGCTATTGGGTCAAAGTGATTTAGCAGTAAACCCAAATGAAACGATTGCCTGTCTTCAGCCAGTTCACCTTCACGCCACCCGGGATCATTTAATCTTAATGACCCAAAGTCAGATTGATCTGACAGCAAATGAATCTGCCAACTTGCTACAAGTTGCCCTACCCTTCATCGAAGAAGATTTTGGAAGCAAGATCTTGCTCCAAGGGCAGCGTGATTGGTTTATTCCAGCAGGTCCATTTGCAAGCCTTGCAACGCACTCGATTGATCAGGCGCATGGTCGCAACATTGATTGGTGGATGCCACGCGATACCAGCGAAGTTGGCATTGCTAAATTCTGGCGCAAACTCCAAAATGAAATTCAGATGCTCTGGCACATTGATCCAGTCAACGAAGAACGGGAACAACGCGGATATCCAAGCATTAATTCTCTGTGGATTAGCGGTATTGGCAAGCTGGCTGATATTCAGACGCCTCCATTGCTTGAGAACGTAAACCAGATATATGGGGATCACCCCCTGTTAGCTGGGTTAGCCAAATATCTTGAAATTCCACAGCAGGATGAAATTGATTTTTCAAATCTGAAAAATACCTTTGCATGGATTAATCGCCCCGAGAACATTTGGGGCAATCTGAGACAAGCTCTTCTAAATAGTAAGCTGGATGAAATTGAAATCATTGACTTTCCCAAGGGCCAAGCTCGCCACCGGATACTCACAACTAAAGACTTAAACAAAAAATCGTGGGCATTCTGGAAAAAATCAGAAGCCTTAACCTGGCAAGAAATCATTTCAGCATGAGCGTATTTTCTAGACGCCCCTTCTCTGATCGCACAGCCAGTTGGTTACAACAAAGTGGTCTACATCCATTACTGTCCAGGCTGTATGCAGCACGTGGCATTGACAAACCGGATGAACTCTCTTTAGATCTCAAGCAACTACTCTCACCAGTAGAGTTAAAAAACTGCATCAGCACTGCCACCCTACTCGCAGATATCCTCGAACGTAAAGAATCCATGCTGGTGGTTGCCGACTATGACTGCGATGGCGCCACTGCATGTGCCGTTGCACTCCGCGGTTTAAAGATGCTGGGAGGAGTAGATACCCCAATTCAGTTTTTAGTACCAAACCGTTTTACGATGGGCTATGGATTAACTCCAGAGGTGGTGGATCTAGCTGCCCAGCAAACTCCCAAGCCCAAATATTTAATCACAGTGGATAACGGCATTGCTAGCGAAGCCGGGGTAGATCGAGCCCGCGAGTTAGGGATGGAGGTGATTGTGACTGACCATCATCTACCAGGCGATCGACTGCCCAGAGCCACTGCAATCGTCAATCCCAATCAGCCTGGCTGTAGCTTTCCGAGCAAAGCACTCGCAGGTGTAGGCGTGATGTTTTATTTATTAGTTGCTCTACGTGCAGAGCTTCGTCAACGCGGCAAATTTACCGCTGAGACTCAACCCAAAATTGAGAATCTATTAGATCTCGTAGCCTTAGGTACCGTAGCAGACGTTGCACAGCTTGATCGCAATAACCGTATCTTGGTTTCCAACGGTTTGAAACGCATTCGTGCGGGAGTATCGCAAGCAGGTATGCAGGCACTGTTTCAGGCTGCGGTGCGGGATCCTCGCAAGGCCAATACTTTTGACTTAGGTTTCGCTATTGGTCCTCGATTAAATGCTGCTGGGCGCTTAGCGGATATGACTCTAGGCATTCGCTTATTGCTAAGCGATAAACCTGAAGAGGCTGTAGAGCTCGCTTATGAACTAGACCGCATCAATCGCGAGAGACGCGTGATCGAAGGCGGAATGCAAGAAGCCGCCCTCGCGCACCTCGCTGAAGATCAATTGGCGGGCACCATGGCTGATCGCTCAAGCATTTGCCTCTGGAATGCAGAATGGCATCAAGGCGTAGTTGGTATCGTTGCATCCCGCCTCAAAGAACGCTTTAATCGTCCCGCGATTGTCTTCGCACCCGCAGATGGCTCCAACGGAGAAGAGTTGCGTGGCTCCGGCAGATCATTAACAGGTTTTCATCTACGCGATGCCTTGGACATTGTTTTCAAACGTGAACCGGGTCTGATTCTCAAATTTGGTGGCCACGCCATGGCCGCAGGTCTGAGTATTAGAAAAGCGGATTTTGAAAAATTTGATGCGGTGTTTCAGCAGGTAGCTAATGAATTACTGAACGATGAATTATTAGAACGTCGCCATGTTCATGATGGTTCGCTTGATCTATCTGAATTCACACCCGAAACTGGGGATCTCCTTGCCGAAGAAATCTGGGGCCAAGGTTTTCCTCAGCCCATTTTTTATGGGGAATTTGAGGTTGGGCAGCAGAGCCTCATGAAAGAAAAACATTTGCGCTTGCAGCTTCGTCCGATTGGGGATGGTCAACTGGCTAGCAAACCATTTACAGGGGTCTGGTTCAACCGGACACAGCCATTACCAGCTAAGGCCAAACTGGCCTATCGCCTAGTGACAGACCGCTTCCAGGGGCAGGCACGCGTGCAACTCATGATTGAGGCTCACGACGAGGCCTAAGCTGCAATAACCCCCTTATAATTAGGGGATGGAAGCCGAACAACTCAATATTATTTCAAATACCCTGTCCGATCTGCTCACTCGTGAGCAAGCACTTCGGGGGTATCTTTGACTTCGAAGTAAAGTCACGACGCCTTACTGAAGTTAACTCTATTCTTGAAGATCCCACCATCTGGGATGATCAAAAGAAAGCCCAAGCTCTCGGCAAAGAAAAGAAATTGCTCGATGGCGTTGTTGCCACCCTCACCGATTTAAATAGCAATATCACTGGCGCCCTCGAATTATTCGACATGGCCAAAGAAGAAAGTGATTTTGAAACCATCGGCGCTATCGAACAAGACGTTGAGAGCTACAGCAAGATCATTCATGATCTTGAGTTTCGCCGCATGTTTCATAACGAAATGGATTCCTGCAGTTGCTTTATTGATGTTCAAGCAGGTGCTGGTGGAACAGAGGCTTGTGACTGGGCCAGCATACTCCTGCGCCAATATCTCAAATATTGCGAGCGAAAAGGCTATAAGACAGAAATCTTAGAAGAATCTGATGGCGACGTTGCTGGTATTAAGAGTGCCACTATTAAGGTAGATGGCGAGTACGCTTATGGGCACCTTCGCTCAGAAACTGGTGTACACCGCCTGGTACGTAAGTCGCCCTTTGATTCATCCAATGGTCGCCACACTTCTTTTGCCAGTATTTATGTGTACCCAGAAATTGATGACTCAATTGAGATTGACGTCAATCCGGCAGACATTCGTACTGATACCTATCGCGCCTCTGGTGCGGGTGGTCAGCACATTAATAAGACTGACTCGGCGGTTCGCTTAACCCACCTTCCAACTGGAATCGTGGTGCAGTGTCAGAATGACCGAAGCCAGCACCGCAACAGAGCTGAAGCAATGACGATGTTGAAGTCACGCCTTTATGAGCACGAGATGCAAAAGCGTCGTGCTGAGCAAGATAAGCTTGAGGCCAGCAAAACGGACGTGGGCTGGGGCCATCAGATCCGCTCATACGTGTTGGATCAAAGCCGCATTAAAGACTTGCGTACCAACGTTGAGATTTCCAATACACAGAAAGTATTGGATGGCGATCTTGACGCCTTTATTGAAGCCAGCCTGAAGCAAGGCGTTTAATTCCTTACCCCTATTCCAGTTATAAATATTCTATATGAACTATCAAGCGAATTCCAATCCTAACCAGGCTGCAGCCACTGAGGCTGTTGATGAAAATCACATCATTGCAGAGCGTCGCGAAAAGTTAGCTAAATTACGCGAAGGCGGAGTAGCCTTTCCAAACGACTTCGTACCTACCCACTTAGCGACAGATCTACATACCCACTACGACAGTCTTACTAAAGAAGAGTTGGCCGCCAAAAAAGTGCATGTCAAAGTTGCCGGTCGCATGGTGCTTAAGCGCGTGATGGGTAAAGCCAGTTTTGCAACTATCCAAGATCGTAGTGGTCAGATTCAGTTCTACATCAACGATGAAATCAGTGGTGCAGATACGCATGGTGCATTTAAGCACTGGGATATGGGTGACTTTATCTCTGCTGAAGGCAATCTATTTAAAACAAATAAGGGCGAGCTCTCAGTCGAATGTAGCAATCTACGTCTCCTGAGCAAATCTCTGCGCCCTCTGCCAGATAAATTCCATGGTCTTTCTGATTTAGAGACTAAGTATCGTCAACGCTACGTTGATTTGATTGTGAACCCAGAAAGTCGCAATACTTTCCGTGCACGCAGCAATACGATTGCCTCCTTGCGTCGCCACATGCTCGATGCCGACTTCATGGAAGTCGAAACACCGATGCTCCACCCTATTCCGGGTGGCGCTACAGCCAAGCCGTTTATTACTCACCACAATGCATTAGATATGCAGATGTTCTTGCGTATTGCACCTGAGTTGTATTTAAAGCGTTTAGTGGTTGGTGGTTTTGAGCGTGTATTTGAAATTAACCGCAACTTCCGCAATGAAGGTGTTAGCCCGCGCCACAATCCAGAATTCACGATGATGGAATTCTATGCAGCCTATACCGATTACCGCTGGTTGATGGATTTCACGGAGAATCTAATTCGTGCTGCCGCAATGGATGCACAAGGTACTGCAGTCCTAGCTCACCAAGGTCGTGAGCTCGATTTGAGCAAGCCGTTTCAGCGCCTAACCATTACTGAAGCCATCTTGAAATATTGCGGTCAGTCCAACAAGAGCTATGAGCCCGCTCAATTGGAAGATGCTGCATTTATTCGTACTGAGCTGAAAAAAGGTGGCGAGAATCCAGATAGCCCCACCCTGAAGAACGCGGGTATTGGCGCCCTTCAACTCGCTTTGTTTGAATTGGTGGCTGAGTCGCATCTATGGGAGCCAACTTACATCATCGATTATCCAATCGAAGTAAGCCCTCTCGCCCGCGAATCCGATACACGTCCGGGCATTACTGAGCGTTTTGAATTATTCATCACTGGTCGCGAGATCGCCAACGGCTTCTCCGAGTTAAATGATGCAGAAGATCAAGCCAATCGCTTCCGCAAGCAAGTTGAGCAAAAAGAAGCTGGTGACGAAGAAGCAATGTACTTTGACCATGACTTCATTCGTGCACTGGAATACGGTATGCCTCCAACTGGTGGTTGCGGCATCGGTATTGACCGCTTAGTCATGCTATTGACTGATGCGCCTAATATTCGTGATGTGATTTTGTTCCCACATCTGCGTCGCGAAGAAGAGTAATTTGCTTGATTACTGATTTCAGAAAAACAAAAAAGCCGCAGAATTGAACTTCTGCGGCTTTTTCTTTTTACGGAGTCGAATAACTCAGCTTGCTGGATATAGCTTCGTATTCTCGCTATCGATTACCGTGACATTAACTGGAATGCCCAAGCTAACACTAGAAGATACGGTGCAGAAATCCTGAAACTGAGCCAATACCCGCTCTAGGTTTTCCAGAGCATTTCCTGGCATACCAATACGAATTTCCACCGAAATTGCCAGAATACGCAAACGGTTTTCTGCATTTCTACCAATCTCACAGCTCGCCTTGGTTTCAATTGGCTCTGGATTTTGCTTAAACTTTCTAAGCGCAAAGAGGAGTGAATCAGATAAACAATTGGCCACACCAGCTAGTAAGAACTGAGATGGGGTTGCACCTTGGGATCTACCTAATGGCGGTGGCTCATCTCCATATATAGGCTCTCGCTCTTCATTGTAATAAATAGCAAATTGATAATCAGATTGCTGCACTAGGCGCACTGATGGAGATTCACTCATTTGGACTCCTTTTATGGTTACTGCGATTATTCAAACTTTACAGCCTCGGGTTTTGCAATTGGGTTTCCTGATTCACTCCAAGCATCAAAACCACCACTAATCGACTGAACATTCCGATATCCCATCTCATGCAAGGCTTTTGCAGCCAAGGCCGCTCTTCCACTTGTCTTGCAATAGAGCACAATCTTTAAATCTCGAACGCTCAATGCCGGATTGCCGCTTAACTTAAATTCCAGCATACCCCTCGACATATGAA
>NZ_NCFJ01000417.1:0-2251 GCF_002281105.1 Polynucleobacter sp. 35-46-11 | reverse complement strand
CCTATTCGCGAGGCAATTCGACGTTTGGCAGCGGATGGGCTGGTAGAGCTAATTGCCAACCGCGGAGCGATTGCAGTGCAACTCACTCGGGATGACATCCTTCATACTTTTGATGTGATTGCGAACTTAGAGGGCTACTCCGGAGAACTAGCAGCACAAAACATTAGCAATCAAGCTCTCATTGAACTGGAAGCACTTCAATATGAAATGATGGCCTCGTATGCTCGCAGGGATCTCTCGAGCTACTACCAACTCAATCTCAAGATTCATCAGGCTATTAATCAAGCGGCAAACAATCCTGTCTTAAGCCAGCTCTTTACCCAAGTCAATGCCCGTATTGAGGCACTACGCTTTCGCTCCAACCAAGATGGCGTGAAGTGGGAGAAGGCAGTGGGCGAGCATCAAGAAATGTTAGACGCATTAAAGGCTCGCGATAGCACACGCATGCGCAAAGTCATGATGCAGCACGTGATGAATAAACGTGATGTAGTGATCCAATTAGTTGACTCAGAATCCAAACAGAAAGTTGCAGCATGAACAAGCCACTCGATTTTCCGCTTCCAGAATTTGTTGCCAACAAGGCAGAGTTAGCTAAGCGCCTCAGGCAAGAAACCTCTGGTGAAGTCATGACCGATATGGCTAGTCGCGGACGTTATGCAACAGATGCTTCAATTTATCAAGCCATGCCAGTTGCTGTCTTTGTTCCCAAAACCGCCGAGGATATTGCAACAGCTATTCAGATTGCGGCTGATTTGGGCGTCCCAGTTTTGCCTCGCGGAGGCGGCACCAGTCAGTGCGGTCAAACCACCGGTACTGCACTCGTCATCGACAACACAAAATATTTTCGCAAGCTTCTACATGCGGATCCAGAAAAAGCAACTGCAGTTGTTGAACCTGGAATTGTTTTGGATCACCTCAATGCTGCACTCAAGCCTCATGGGCTCTGGTACCCAGTAGACGTCTCTACTGCTGGCCAAGCAACCATCGGCGGCATGGCAGGCAATAACTCTTGCGGCAGTCGCTCTATCGCCTATGGAAACATGGTGCACAACGTTTTAGGCATTGATGCCTGGCTAGCCTCTGGGCAAGTAGCTAGCTTTGGAAATTACGCTAATAGCTCTGGCGCAGCAAAACAACTCGGTGACTTTGTGAAAGGTTTGGCGAATAGCCTTCAACCCGAAATCGAAGCGCACTTCCCTAAAGTGTTGCGTCGTGTTGCCGGATACAACCTGGATGTCTTTCATCCACAAAGCGAGCGCCCCTATACACAAGATGGCAGCGTGAATTTAGCGCACCTCTTGGTTGGCAGTGAAGGCACTTTGGCGTATTTCAAATCACTTGAGTTGAAGTTGGCACCCTTGCCACAACACAAAGTGCTTGGAGTGGTGAATTTTGCAAGCTTCTTCAAAGCAATGGATAGCGCGCAGCATATCGTCAAACTCGGGCCCACTGCAGTTGAATTAGTCGATCGCACCATGATTGATTTAGCGCGTCATAACCCCAGCTTTAAGAAAACCATTGAGACCGCCCTCATTGATGCTAGCGGCCCCACTCCTGAGGCAATCCTATTGGTGGAGTTCTCTGGCGAAGCACATGCTCCCTTGCTCGAGAAACTAAAGTCTTTACAGGGCCTGATGGGAGACCTAGGTCTCCCAGGCTCAGTAGTTGCCATGCCTGATGCTAGCTTGCAAAAGAATTTATGGGAAGTGCGTAAGGCCGGCTTAAATATCATGATGAGCCTCAAAGGTGACGGCAAGCCAGTGAGCTTTATCGAAGACTGCGCAGTCCCACTCGAGAGCCTTGCTGAATATACCCAAGCACTCACAGATGTATTTTCTAAATATGGTTCACGAGGCACTTGGTATGCGCATGCTTCAGTAGGCACGCTCCACGTACGCCCCATCCTAGACATGCGCCGTGATGGCGCACAAAAAATGCGTGCCGTTGCTGAAGAGGCATCTGCATTGGTGCGCAAATATAAAGGTGCCTATAGTGGTGAGCATGGTGATGGACTTTGCCGTGGCGAATGGATCTCTTGGCAATTTGGCCCTAAGATTACTGAAGCACTTGCAGAGATTAAGCATGAGTTTGATCCGAATGGCTTATTTAATCCCGGCAAGATTGTTAATCCACCCAAGATGGATGATGCAAGCAACTTCCGCTTCCCACCAAGCTATAAGGTCATTCCGCTTCAACCCGCTTTAGATTGGTCTGCTTGGAACGTACAAAACAATCCTGTCACTGAAGAGAC
>NZ_NCFJ01000416.1:0-2254 GCF_002281105.1 Polynucleobacter sp. 35-46-11 | reverse complement strand
GGTACCAAGTAATTGCTTCATCATATTTCTTTTGCAATTGATAGGTATTACCCAGATTTGTAAGAGTCCCAATATGCTTAGGATTTATCAGCAGCGCTGCTTGATAATCTTGTTGGGAAGCATTTAAATTACCAAGCCTTTGATATGCCAATCCTCGAGAATAGAAAGCCTCCTCATAATTTGGCTTTAACGCTACTGCCTTGGTATAGTTTTGAATTGCTAAATCATATTTAGCCTGATTAAGAAAAACATTTCCTATGTTGCAATATGCAGGGGCGTTATTTGGATTAACAGAAATAGCTTTTGTAATCAGACTTTCAGCAATATCAAATTGCTCACTTTTTGCAGCTATCAAACCTGACAAATGCAGTGCATCAAAATGTAAGGGCTGAATTTTGAGGATTTGGGCATAAATCTCACCTGCAGAGATGAGGTCTCCATTTTGATGAAGGCCAAATCCCTTAATCAATAGATCTTGTACCCCATTCCCGTGCCCTGCGTGAACTATTTTCGAGCTAGTTTTTTGCTTTTGTTTACGCTTATTCATTAGATGGTTTTTAGCTGAGAATGGAATTGATATTAACCCAGAGTCTTGTGAAAACTACCTCCAAAAACTCTCATATTCACTCCAATAAAGAGCACCCGTGGCACGAAATCATCGTTTAAGTTTAAATGGGCAAGATTTTCCTCAATAGGGCGGCAATTATTGCCATTTTTGATGTTTTTTCCCCTGAAATACAGTATATTTAGGGTCTATTGGGGTGCTAAACACTATATATAGGTTAGCGCCTACTGATTTAGTGCAGTTATTTGGCAATTTTTAATCATTTATCAGGCAATAGACCTATCGCATGAAAATCTTGGGTTTTGACACCTCAAAGTTGCCGAGCCCATCGGCACAAGGCGCCATCCCGATTTTGGTACTTTTAGTACTGATCATGATGCTGGTGCCTTTACCAGCCATCATTCTCGATGTGCTCTTTACCTTCAATATTGCGCTGTCCATCATCGTTCTATTTACAGCGATCAATATCAAGAGTTTTAAAGATTTCGTTGCCTTCCCGACAGTTCTACTTTTAACCACCCTGCTACGTTTATCCCTTAACGTCGCTTCGACTCGCATTGTGTTGATGGACGGTTACAAAGGAACGGATGCTGCCGGTAAGGTGATTGAGGCCTTTGGTGTTTTCCTGATTGGCGGTAACTTTGCCGTGGGTATCGTGATCTTTATTGTGATCACGATCATTAACTTTGTAGTTATCACCAAAGGTTCCGGCCGCGTAGCGGAAGTCTCTGCTCGCTTTGCTTTGGACTCCATGCCTGGTAAACAGATGGCGATTGATGCTGATCTGAATGCTGGTCTTATTCAACAAGAAGAAGCAAAATCACGACGAGCTGATGTAGCGCAAGAAGCAGACTTCTTTGGTTCCATGGACGGTGCGTCAAAGTTTGTGCGCGGTGATGCGATGGCTGGCATCATGATTTTGGTGATCAATCTCATCGGTGGTGTGATGATTGGCGTCCTGCAACATGGCATGGACTTTGGCAAGGCGCTTTCCACTTTTGCATCACTGACAATTGGTGATGGCTTAGTTGCACAGATTCCAGCGCTCGTGATTTCTACTGCGGCCGGTATCTTGGTAACCCGCGTTGCCACCGAGGATGATTTTTCCGGTCAGGTCTCCAAGCAGTTTGAAGCGAACAGTAATGCGCTGGGCGTTGTGGCTGGAGTACTCGGCATCTTGGGCATCCTGCCTGGCATGCCCCATGTCATCTTCTTAGGCTTTGCTGCTCTCTTTGGTGGTCTTGCTTACTTAACCCACCAACGCATTAAGAGAGAGGCTGCAGCGGCCAAAGTAGCCTTGGCTCAGCCCGTTGTTAACGAGGAACTAGAGTGGAAAGACGTTCCAATCGTTGAGCCACTCTGCCTTGAATTAGCTTATCGCCTCATTCCATTGGTAGACAAAGGTGATGAGAGTGATCTCATTAAACGCATTAAAGCCATTCGCCGCAAATTTGTTACTCAAGTAGGGTTTTTAATTCCGTCTGTACACATTAGAGACAACTTGCAACTGAGTGCTGAGACCTATCGTATTTTGCTTTACGGCGCTGAGATTGGACGAGGACAGTGCTTGCCAGATCGCCTATTAGCGATTCAACAAAGTGGTACCGATAAAATTCCGGGCATCGAAGTAAAAGATCCAACCTTTGGTATGCCTGCCGTTTGGATTGAGCGCACCATGCGCGATGAAGC
>NZ_NCFJ01000415.1:0-2260 GCF_002281105.1 Polynucleobacter sp. 35-46-11 | reverse complement strand
TTGACTGCAATCGCCAAAAACTCGTAAATCCCCACCAGCATTAACGGATCCTGATTGGATGCCGCCAGCTAATAAGATCTCTACCGCCCTATCTACAGCATAGCCTTTCGCAATCCCCCCAAGATCAAGACAGAGTGGGACCGTGGAGTACACCAAGTTTGGCTCGAGAAATAGGACATCTTCAATGCCTCCAAATGCATGAGCACCCAAGCAGATATGCTTGGGAAGTAGGTCTGCCTCTACTAAGAGGTGCCCAATCCCGCAATTAAATAGGCCATTTGAGAGTTGAAAAACCTCTTTAGCAATAGAGATCACTTCAGCGGTCCAGGAGTGGATTTGAAGAGGTTCTAAATATGAGCTGGCATTTATTTGAGAAAGCTCACTCTCTGGATTGTGAAAGCCCATCAAGGATTGCACTTGCTCAATAGCTAGGAAAGCTTCGTTTAGCACTTTCGAATATTGCAACTCATCCTCAATTCTGATTTCTACGAAGGTGCCTAAAAGCGGCTTGCAGCGAATCATTTTGCTTTTGGAATTGAAGTCTGATTTTTTAAGGCGATGTCGTATAAGACTGCAACCCGCTTGACGCCATCAGTCAGATGCTTACAAGAAAGGGTGGCGCCGCCGATATTTTGAATATCTTTGTTCAGCTTAATAGGATCTGCTGCTGTTTTGCCAATAAACTGTTTACGCCACTGCTCTTCTGCTACTTCATAGCCATAGGATTCAACGTACTCCAGAATCTCGATTCCAGTCACCGCTCCAGATGGGTTTAGTGCTACTGCATAGGTAATCATTTCATGTTTACCAACTACCTCATCTACGATGAACCAGCTCCCATCAGATGCTTTCCAAATTCGATCACCTTGAAAGGGGTGCCGAATACTTGAAGCAGCACGCATTTTGCCTTGTAATTCATCGGTGATGATGATGGGATTTTTCCCAAGAGACTTATTGGGAGCGAGTATCTTTTGCGCTTGCTCAATAGATACATAAATCTTGGCATGTGCAACTATTGGTATTGTTGCTGCAATAAGACCAATGATGAATAAGGGGTTAGGTATCCAGTTCATGTTCTCTTCCTTAGTTCAAAGGAAATCCAACTTTGACTATGAATTCATTAACAGAGTGACTATCCCAAACCCGGGCGTTAGAGCATTCTGCTTCTCCGCCACCCATACAATTCCCACCCTTTAGCTGATAGCGCCATGCGCCAGTAACCCACCAGTCTTTTGCAGCGTAGTGCATGTTTGGTCCAACAAAGGTTGCACGCTGTACTTGATTTCGTAAATTCAATTCTGAGTAATCATTATGAAAGCGCGCTTCAACACCGGCAGACCATTTCGGGGCAAATCGGTAACTAGCTCCTACAAGAAAATCGAGCATGGATTCAGGGACATTGCCATTCTCAATAAATTTCAAGCGTTCATTTGCTACGACAACGTTACCTGCCAATACCAGTCGGTCATCAATGAAGTTCGATTGCAAGAGGAGGCGAGCTTCAATTTCATCTTTGTTTCTACCCCAGGTAGGTTCTAGATACAGTCCTACTCCAACGGGCGATGTCACTGGATTAGTGAGTCGATAAATGGCTTCTAAGGAGCCACCCTCAATTCCACTTTTTCTATAGGGGGTGGCAGGATCATGGCTTGATGGCACCCCATATCCACCTGTGCAACTTGCAACATCATCACAAGCCTCGGGGTTGGTGTAATTTTGATTTGCACTGGTGTAATAAGAATTGATGTAGCCAGCAATTTGCAAATCATTAGTCAAGCCATACTCAAGTTCAGTTCGGGCAGTCCAGGCGTCGTAGGTGCCAGCAGCTTGCTGTTTATTGAGCTGTAAGCGTTGCTCAAACTCGAGCTTTCCTTTTGGTTGGAGATCGAGGGTGTAAATCCATCCAAACGCCCCTTCGCCCGCATTGGCGAATGAGAAGTGCAAGGCGGTGGCTAATAGGATGCTGAAGGCTACGAGTCTTTTGATGGTCAGTTTCATGGTGATGGTGGTTAGTGAATAAAAGTTATTGAGAATGATTCTCAATATACAGTAAATGAGAATAATTCTCAATTGAGAAAATGACCCTGTTTGGCTTGGTGTTGAGATTTGGCTGGGAACTTGCTGGGGCTTGTAAGATCAGGGCTATGGATTCAGAAGCCCTGGTGAAGCTAGTCACAATGAAGATGCCTTTTGGCAAGCATGCTGGTCGCGCGCTTGCGGACTTGCCTGGTAATTACTTGGCCTGGTTCGCTCGCGAAGG